>JAFAMT010000273.1 GCA_019233085.1 Herbaspirillum sp. | reverse complement strand
CGGCGGTTGAAGGCCAGTTGCGACAGCTCGCGGTTCAGGTAAATCGTGTTTGCGGGAAGTTCAGGTTGGGGGCTGCTTTCCGGTTTTGCTTTTCTGATCATCAATGGTCCCTGTCCATCCACTTTGTGCCGGCAGTGTATTTAGGATGTATGACGAGTTTATGACAAGTATCATGAGTGTTTGTCACATTTTTCTCAGTATAAGAGAAGAAAAAACTGATGACAAAATCACATTTATCTTTTAAACGATTTAGCACAATCCTCCATGACATGGATCTGTCAGGAAAAAGCCATCCCAGAAGGGACGCCGGTTTGCGGGCAGGAAAGGGCCGGTCGTACTCCCCTATTTTATTGTCATCGTGATAACGCTGACGCCCATGTCACAAATCTGCTTTCACTGAGTTGAATGACAAGTCCGGGTCATAAACTCGTCACATTAGCTGGTTAAAGTTCGCCCTGTCTCAGAAGTCATCCCTCCCATCGTGATGTTTCTTGCTGACGTTCCTCTCTCAAAATCATAGGAGTAGTTGAAATGGGGTTTAACCAACTGATTAAATCTGTTGCAGTCGCAGTGGCTGGCGCTTTCGCTTTCAGCGGTGCCGCTCATGCAGCAGAAATCACCGGCGCTGGCGCCTCCTTCCCGTACCCGGTCTATGCCAAGTGGGCCGAGCTGTACAAGGCCGCCACCGGTAACAGCCTGAACTACCAGTCCATCGGCTCCGGTGGTGGTATCAAGCAGATCAAGGCCAAGACCGTCGATTTCGGCGCCTCCGATGCGCCCCTGGCCCAAGCCGAATTGGCTGAAGCCGGCCTGACCCAGTTCCCGGCCGTGGTTGGCGGCGTGGTGCCGGTGATCAACCTGGACGGCATCACCCCCGGCCAGATCAAGCTGTCCGGCCAGGTGCTGGGCGACATCTACGCTGGCAAGATCGTCAAGTGGAACGCCGCTGAAATCTCCGCCCTGAACCCGGGCGTGAAGCTGCCGGCCGAAGACATCACCGTGGTCTACCGTTCGGACGCTTCGGGCACTTCCTACGTGTTCACCTCCTACCTGGCCAAGGCCAACGCCGACTTCAAGGCCAAGATCGGTGCCGGTACCGCCGTGAAGTGGCCCACCGGCGTGGGTGGCAAGGGTAACGAAGGCGTTGCCGCCAACGTGCAGAAGGTCAAGGGCGCCATCGGCTACGTCGAGTACGCCTACGTCAAGAAGAACAAGCTGAACTACACCCAGCTCAAGAACAAGGACGGCAACTTCGTCTCCCCGGACGACGCTACCTTCAAGGCCGCTACCGCCGCCGGCGACTGGGCCAAGACCCCGGGCTTCGCGGTTGACTTCACCGACGCCGCCGGCAAGGATTCGTGGCCGATCTCCAGCGCCACCTTCATCCTGCTGCACAAGGAACAGGCTGGCGATGGCGCCAAGGGTAAGGAAGTCCTGAAGTTCTTCGACTGGGCCTACAAGAACGGTGGCAAGGTTGCTGCTGATCTGGACTACGTGCCGCTGCCGGATTCGGTCACCAAGCTGGTGGAAGATTCCTGGAAGAGCAACGTCAAGGACAGCAGCGGCAAGGCAATCTGGTAATCCAGCACCACGTCGCGCCGGGCTGACAAGGCCCGGCCAGCAAGCTTCTTCCTACGGAGCACACGGGTCATTGCAGCGAAAACGAGCAACTCTGGACAGCAGAGCATTCGCAGCAATGGCCCGTTTCAATGGTGAACTCAAATGAGCGCTAATTATTCCACCACGGCAATGTCGAATACCGAAGTCAAAAAATCCGCGACAGAGACTGAAAGTGCGCAGGTCGCGCGCGAGAAGTTGATGGCCGTCATGCGCCGCCAGCGTCTGCAGGATTTCTTTTTCCACAAGATCACCCTGATCTTCGCCCTTTCTGTCCTGCTCATGCTGGGCGGGATCATCGTTTCCCTCTTCATCGGTGCCGCACCTGCCTTCCAGGCCTTCGGCCCGGGTTTCATCACCCGTGTGGAGTGGGACCCTACCAATGAAGAATTCGGCGCCATGATCGCCATCGTCGGCACCCTGTCGACCTCGATCATCGCCTTGCTGATCGCCTTCCCGGTCAGCTTCGGCATCGCCCTGTTCCTCACCGAAATCTGCCCGGCCAAGCTGCGTCGCCCGCTGGGCACCTGTGTGGAGCTGCTGGCCGGCGTGCCGTCGATCATCTACGGCATGTGGGGCCTGTTCGTGTTCGCGCCGCTGTTCTCGGAATACGGCCAGCCCTTCCTGAAGGCCACGCTGGGCCAGATCCCCGGCATCGGCATCCTCTTCTCCGGCCCCACCATGGGGATCGGCATCCTCACCGCCGGCCTGATCCTGTCGGTGATGATCATCCCCTTCATCTCCTCGGTCATGCGCGACGTGTTTGAAGTCGTGCCCGCGGTCCTGAAGGAATCGGCCTATGGCCTCGGCTGCACCCGCTGGGAAGTGGTGCGCAAGGTCGTTCTGCCCTACACCAAGACCGGTGTGGTCGGCGGCGTCATGCTGGGCCTGGGTCGCGCTCTGGGCGAGACCATGGCGGTCACCTTCGTGATCGGCAACTCGCACCGCCTTTCCTGGTCGCTGTTCTCGGCCGGCAACTCGATCGCCTCCACCCTGGCCAACGAGATCGCCGAAGCTTCCAGCAAGCTGCACGTGTCCTCGCTGTTCGCCCTGGGCCTGATCCTGTTCGTCATCACCTTCATCGTCCTGTCGGCCGCCAAGATCATGCTCATGGGCATGACCCGCAAGGAAGGAGCCAAATAATGAGCCAGACCGTTCAAGCCACCGACGCCGCCAAGGCGCAGGCCATCAATCCCGTCTACCGCAAGCGCCTCATGCAGCATCGCCTGGGCATGCTGTTCTCCTTCCTGGCCATGGGCCTGGGCCTGTTCGTGCTGGCCTGGATCCTGCTGACCCTGGTGTTCAAGGGCGTGGCCGCCCTGAACCTGGGCCTCCTGACCGAGAACACCCCGGGCCCCGGCGACGCCGGCGGCGGCCTCCTGAACCCCATCGTCGGCAGCCTGATGATGGTGGGCCTGAGCACCCTGATCAGCACTCCCATCGGCATCCTGGCCGGCGTCTACCTGGCCGAGTACGGCGAGGAAAGCAAGCTGGCCCAGGTAACCCGCTTCGTCACCGACATCATGCTGTCGGCGCCGTCGATCGTGATCGGCCTGTTCATCTACGCCATCTACGTGGCCAACGTGAACCACTTCTCGGGTTGGGCCGGCACCTTCGCCATTTCGCTCATCGCCATCCCGGTGGTGGTGCGCACCACCGACAACATGTTGAAGCTGGTGCCCCACGGCCTGCGCGAAGCCGCCTTCGCCCTGGGTGCACCGCGCTGGAAGGTCGCCATCATCGTGCGCCTGCGTGCGGTCAAGGCCGGTGTGGTCACCGGCGTACTGCTGGCCGTGGCGCGTATCTCGGGCGAGACCGCACCATTGCTCTTCACTGCGCTCAACAACCAGTTCTTCAGCACCAACATGAACCGTCCGATCGCCAACCTGCCGGTGGTGATCAACCAGTTCGCCATGAGCCCCTATGACAACTGGGTCTCGCTGGCCTGGGGCGGCGCCCTGCTGATCACCTTCAGCGTGCTGCTGCTCAACGTGCTTTCCCGTACCCTGTTCAAGCAACAAATCCCCGGCTAATTCTCCAAGTGACCGACATGACTACTGCTCATCAAATGGCAAGCCAGACTCCGACCGCATCCGCCAGTGCCGCTGCGGCCAAGAAGGCCACGATCGAAATCTCGCAATTGAATTTCTATTACGGTGGATTCCAGGGCCTCAAGAACATCAACCTGAACATCTTCGAAGGCAAGGTGACCGCCTTCATCGGTCCCTCGGGCTGTGGCAAGTCCACGCTGCTGCGTACCTTCAACCGCATGTACGACCTGTACCCCGGCCAGCGCGCCGAGGGCAAGATCATCTACGCGGGCAACAACATCCTCGAACCCGGGCAGGACCTGAACATGCTGCGCGCCAAGGTGGGCATGGTGTTCCAGAAGCCGACCCCGTTCCCGATGTCGGTCTACGACAACATCGCCTTCGGTATCCGCCTCTACGAAAACCTGCCCAAGGGCGAGATGGACGAGCGCGTCGAATGGGCCCTGAACAAGGCCGCCCTGTGGGGTGAAGTCAAGGACAAGCTGCACAAGAGCGGCCTGTCGCTCTCGGGCGGTCAACAACAGCGCCTGTGTATCGCGCGCGGTGTGGCCGTCAAGCCTGAAGTGCTGCTGCTGGATGAACCGACCTCGGCGCTGGACCCGATCTCCACGGCCAAGGTGGAAGAGCTGATCGGCGAACTGAAGAACGACTACACCATCGCCATCGTGACCCACAACATGCAGCAGGCGGCCCGTTGCTCGGACTACACCGCCTACATGTACCTGGGCGAGCTGGTGGAGTTTGGCGAGACCGACCAGATCTTCATGAATCCGGTGCGCAAGGAAACCCAAGACTACATCACCGGCCGTTTCGGCTAATAGGGTACGGCCTGGGCTAATGCGCATCCCGATCTCTGCGCTGCGATGCTCGCCGTACCCCAGTACGGCTGCGCTTCTCCCGCAGACCTCGGGATTGCTCGCTACGCCCATGCCGCACCCCGAACCGTAGTCAGGGAACCAATTCTTTAAATAATTTTTCTTTTAGGGACGTCACATGACCGGCGATCATTCCTCTAAACAGTATGACCAGGATCTGGAACAGATCCGCTCCAAGGTGCTGGCCATGGGCGGTATGGTGGAACACCAGTTCCAGGATGCGATTGCGGCCTTCCGTAGCGGTAACCTCGAAGTCGCCCATCGCGTCATGAAGGACGACGAGGCCGTCAACCGCCTGGAAGTCGAACTCGATGATGCCTGCAGCCACCTGATCGTGCGTCGCCAGCCGACCGCCAATGACCTGCGTACCGTCATGGCCACCATCAAGATCATCACCGACCTGGAACGCGTGGGTGACGAGGCGACCAAGATCGCTCGTACCGCCATCCACCTGCACAAGCGCGGGATCGGCCTGGTGTCGCACTACGAGACCGTGAGCCTGATCGCCGAGCAGGCCATGGACCAGCTGCGCAGCGCCCTGGATGCCTTCGCCCGCCTGGATGACCAGCAGGCGGCCGAGCTGATCAAGGCCGATGAACGCATCGACCATGGCTTCCGCTCGATTACCCGCAGCCTCATCACCTTCATGATGGAAGATGCACGCACCATCTCGGGTTCCATCGACACCCTGTGGGTGGCCAAGGCCATCGAGCGCATCGGCGACCATGCCAAGAACATCGCCGAGTACGTCGTCTACGTGGTCGGTGGCAAGGATATCCGCCACACCGACTTCGGTTCGGCCAAGGCCATCCAGGACGAAGAAGACTAACAAGAAAGGCACCGGATGACGCGGACCCGGGGAGGGCGGTGTCATCCCGGATTGCGGAGGGGAGACCCGCGATACTGCTGAGAGCCAGATAACATGACTACTATCCTGATCGTCGAAGACGAACCCTCGATCGCTGAACTGATTGCCTTTACCCTCAAGGAGGCAGGCTGGTCCAGCTTCGTCGTCTCCAATGCGGCCGCCGCGTGGGACTTCGTCCAGCATCGCGCACCGCAACTGGTGCTGCTGGACTGGATGTTGCCCGACCGCAGCGGCTTGCACCTGCTCTCGCGCATCCGTGCCGATCGCCAGCTGCACCAGCTGTCGGTGATCATGCTCACCGCCAAGAGCATGGAAGAAGACAAGATCGCCGGCCTCGACAATGGCGCCGACGATTACATCACCAAGCCCTTCTCGCCACGCGAACTGACCGCGCGCATCAAGGCGCTGTTGCGCCGCAAGAGTCCCGAGCACGCACAGGAAGTGATGTCGGCCGGTCCCATCACGCTCGATCCGGCCAGTTGCTCGGTGAGCCTGTCGGGCGGGCGTATCGATATCGGCCATGCGGAGTACAAGCTGCTCAAGTTCTTCCTGGCCCATCCCGATCGCGTGTTTTCGCGCAGCCAGCTGCTCGACCGTGTCTGGGGCGACCATGTCGTGATCGAGGAACGCACTGTCGACGTCCACGTGCTGCGCCTGCGCAAGGCCTTGCGTGATGCCGAGTACCTGATCAAGACGGTGCGCAGCGTCGGCTACATGCTCTCTACCAAATAAGCCCGCGCACGCCGTATTCAGGCGACAATACCCCTTCGGGCGCGCGGGCGCCCCCTAGATCTGTCTGCGATATCAATGAGTCCACAACTGCTGTTCTGGATTCCTGCCGGTTTGCGCCTGGTGTTATGCCTGGCCGGTGCAGGAGTCGTCGGTTTCTTCTTTGGCCCCATCGTCGGCCTGTCGGTGGCGGTGCTGGGTGTGGGGGCGATGATGGTCACCCACCTGCATTACCTGCTGCGCCTGTCGCTCTGGCTGGATGACTCGGGCCAGTCGCGCCTGCCCGATGGCTGGGGCGCCTGGACCGACGTGTATGCGCGCCTCTACCGCATGCGTCGTACCGACGAGAAGAACCAGGCCGAGCTGGCCGAATGGCTGGCGCGCTTCCGCCAGGCCATGAGCCTGCTGCCCGATGGCGTGGTGATCATGGATGACGTGCTCTTCCTCGAATGGTGCAATCCTGCCGCCCAGCAACACCTGGGCCTGAAGCAGGAGCGCGACAAGGGCATGCGGGTGACCAACCTGATCCGCAATCCGGCCTT
>JAFAMT010000193.1 GCA_019233085.1 Herbaspirillum sp. | reverse complement strand
CAATGATGGCAAAAACCGTCAATGTCGCTGACTATCGGGCTTTGGCAAAGAAGAGGCTTCCCAAGATTGTCTTTGATTATCTCGATGGCGGAGCGGAAGACGAATTGGGCCTGGAAAGGAATCGTCAGGGATTCGAGCAGATTCTTTTCCGTCCACGTCGGCTTGTCGATGTGAGCCAGCGGTCGATGAGCATCGACTTGCTTGGCAAACGTATCCCGGCACCCATGGTGATTGCCCCGACCGGACTTAACGGCATCTTCTGGCCTGACGGCGATATTGAACTGGCGAAGGCCGCTGCTCGCTTCGGCATTCCCTTTGTCCTGTCGACGGCCTCGACCTCATCCATCGAGGAGGTCGCGCGGGCCAGCGATGGCCAGTTCTGGTTCCAGCTCTATGTGGTCCATCGCAGACTCGCCGATTTGCTGGTAAGCCGCGCGCAGAACGCCGGATGCACCACGCTGATTCTCACCACCGATGTCGGTGTCAACGGCAAGCGGGAGCGCGACCTGCGCAACGGCTTCGGATTGCCGATGAAATACACCATGAAGGCGGTCATGGATGGCATGCTGCATCCGCGTTGGAGCTGGAATCTCCTGACCAGCGGCATGCCACAGCTGGCCAACTTCGCCAGCCAGCAGAGTCAGGATGCGGAGATCCAAGCGGCCTTGCTGAAGCGCCAGATGGATGCCAGTTTCTCCTGGGCAGACCTGGCCCGGCTGCGCGACATGTGGCCGCACAAATTGCTGGTCAAGGGCCTGATCCGCGAAGACGATCTGGCCCGCTGTGCGGCGCTGGGAGTAGACGGGGTCATCCTCTCCAATCATGGAGGGCGACAGCTCGACAGTGCCGTTTCACCCATTCAGGTTCTCGCCAACGCTGCTTGCGTCACGTCGCTCCCAAGCTTCGTCGATAGTGGCATTCGACGTGGTGCAGATATCGTGAAGGCGATGGCACTGGGTGCGGGAGCGGCTTTTCTGGGGCGGGCGACACTGTATGGCCTGGCTGCGCGTGGTCAGGAGGGGGTTCTGGAGGTACTGAATCTGCTCAAGTCCGAAATCGATACGACCCTGGCGCAAATTGGCTGTGCCGATATCAATGATCTGTCACGCGACTACCTTCTTGTGCAATGAGTTCTTTGAGTCCGAGCAATAGCCGGCAATGAAAAAGGCATGCCGACGCGTTCATGCGTCGGCATGCCTTGCGCTTGCGTCTTGCGTGCGAGGCGATCTGTTGCTTAGAAAGCGTCCCCTGGCACCCGCACCCAGCCCTCCATCAGCACCCGGGCACTGCGGCTCATGATGGCCTTGGTGACTACCCACTGGCCGTCTTCCAGCCTGGCCTCGGCGCCCACGCGCAAGGTGCCGGAGGGGTGGCCGAAGCGCACACTGGTGCGTTCG
Organism: Herbaspirillum sp.; assembly: GCA_019233085.1. Lineage (GTDB taxonomy): Bacteria > Pseudomonadota > Gammaproteobacteria > Burkholderiales > Burkholderiaceae_D > Herbaspirillum. Next base: position 14,337 of record JAFAMT010000193.1, on the reverse strand, counting down.
CCACCACCGGCGGCCAGGTTGACCAGGGTGCCGGGGATGGCTGCGGCCGTGCCGATGGCCACCGCTGCGGTCCCCATCATGGCATGGTGCAGCTTGCCCATGGACATGGCGCGCACCAGCACGTCGGTATCCTGCAAGCCGACCGTCTTGCCGCTGGAGGAGACATATTCCTTCGGCTTGGCCACGAAGGCTACCTTGGGCGTGTGCTGGCGGGTGGCGGCTTCTTCCACCTTGGTGATCAAGCCCATGCGGATGGCGCCATGCGCGCGGATGGTTTCGAAGCGGGCCAGCGCGGCCGGGTCGCTGTTGATGGCGTCCTGCAGCTCGGTGCCGGTGTAGCCGATCTCTTCCGCATTGAGGAAGATGGTCGGGATGCCCGCATTGATCATGGTGGCCTGGAAGCTGCCCACGCCGGGTACTTCCAGCGTATCGACGACGTTCCCGGTGGGGAACATGGCGCCGCCGACGCCTTCTTCCTCGGCGGCCGGGTCCATGAATTCCAGCTGTACTTCGGCAGCCGGGAAGGTCACACCATCGAGTTCGAAGTCTCCGGTCTCTTGCACCTGGCCACCCCGGATGGGCACATGCGCCACGATGGTCTTGCCGATGTTGGCCTGCCAGATGGTGATGACGGCCACGCCATCCTGCGGCAGCTTGGCCGGATCGACCAGACCGGCAGCAATGGCAAACGGGCCGACGGCGGCCGACAGGTTGCCGCAATTGCCGCTCCAGTCCACGAAATCCTTGTCGATGGAGACCTGGCCGAACAGGTAGTCGACGTCATGACCGGGACGGCTGCTGCGCGAGATGATGACCGTCTTGCTAGTGCTGGAGGTGGCGCCACCCATGCCGTCGATCTGCTTGCCATAGGGGTCGGGGCTGCCGATGACGCGCTGGAGCAGCTTGTCGCGGGCGCGGCCCGGCACGCGGGCGGCTTCGGGCAGGTCGTCCAGCTTGAAGAAGACGCCCTTGCTGGTGCCGCCGCGCAGGTAGGTGGCGGGGATGCGGATCTGGGGGACTTGGCTCATGCTTGTTCCTTTGCGTTCTGGCCGGCGCTGGCGGAGGCTTCCAGGAAATCCTGGGCGAAGCGTTGCAGCACGCCGCCGGCTTCATAGATCGAGACTTCTTCGGCGGTATCGAGACGGCAGGTCACCGGCACCTCGACGCGTTCACCGTTCTTGCGATGGATGACCAGGGTCAGGTCCGCACGCGGACGGCGCTGGCCGATGACGTCATAGGTCTCGGTACCATCGATGCCATAGGTGTTGCGGTTCTCGCCGGCCTTGAACTCCAGCGGCAGCACGCCCATGCCGATCAGGTTGGTACGGTGGATGCGTTCGAAGCCCTCGGCCACGATGGCTTCCACGCCGGCCAGGCGCACGCCCTTGGCAGCCCAGTCGCGCGAAGAACCCTGGCCATAGTCGGCGCCGGCGATGATGATCAGCGGCTGCTTGCGTTCCATGTAGGCTTCGATGGTTTCCCACATGCGCATGACTTTGCCTTCCGGTTCCAGGCGCGCCAGCGAACCCTGCTGCACGCTGCCGTCAGGCTTCTTCACCATTTCGTTGAACAGCTTGGGGTTGGCGAAGGTGGCGCGCTGCGCGGTCAGGTGGTCGCCGCGGTGGGTGGCGTAGGAATTGAAGTCTTCTTCCGGCAGGCCCATCTTGGCGAGGTATTCGCCGGCGGCGCTATCGAGCAGGATGGCGTTGGAGGGCGAGAGGTGGTCGGTGGTGATGTTGTCACCCAGCACGGCCAGCGGGCGCATGCCCGAGAGCGTGCGTTCGCCGGCCAGTGCGCCTTCCCAGTAGGGCGGACGGCGGATGTAGGTGCTCTGTGGGCGCCAGTCGTACAGCGGGCTGACCGACTGGCTGCGATCCACACGGGCCGAAAACATCGGGGTGTAGACATTGCGGAATTGCTGCGGCTTGACGGCGGTGGCGACTACGGCGTCGATCTCCTCGTCGCTGGGCCAGATGTCCTTGAGGCGGATCTCGCGGCCGTCGGCGGTCCTGCCCAGCACGTCCTGCTCGATGTCGAAACGGATGGTGCCGGCAATGGCATAGGCCACCACCAGCGGCGGCGAGGCCAGGAAGGCCTGCTTGGCATAGGGGTGGATGCGGCCGTCGAAGTTGCGGTTGCCCGACAGCACGGCGGTGCTGTAGAGGTCGCGGTCGATGATTTCCTGCTGGATCTTCGGGTCGAGCGCGCCGGACATGCCATTGCAGGTGGTGCAGGCGAAGGCCACGATGCCAAAGCCCAGCTTTTCCAGGTCGGCGGTGAGGCCGGCTTCTTCCAGATACAGCTCGACCGCCTTGGAGCCGGGCGCCAGCGAGCTCTTGACCCAGGGCTTGCGTTCCAGGCCCAGTCGATTGGCGTTACGTGCCAGCAGCGCCGCCGCGATCACGTTGCGCGGGTTGCTGGTGTTGGTGCAGCTGGTGATGGCGGCGATGATGACGGCGCCGTCGGGCATCTTGCCCGGTTCGTTCTCGACCTTGCCGGCGATGCCCTGGGCGGCCAGCTCGGAGACCGGCAGGCGCTTGTGCGGATTGCTGGGGCCGGCCAGGGTGCGCACCACGGTGGAGAGGTCGAAGCGCAGCACGCGCTCGTACTCGGCCTTGGCCAGGGTGTCGGACCACAGGCCGGCTTCCTTGGCATAGGTTTCCACCAGCCTGACCTGCTCGTCTTCACGACCGGTCAGCTTGAGATAGTCGATGGTCTGCTGGTCGATGGAGAACATGGCGGCGGTGGCGCCATATTCCGGGGCCATGTTGGAAATGGTGGCACGGTCGCCCAGGGTCAGGCTGGCGGCGCCGTCGCCATAGAACTCCAGGTAGGCGCCCACCACCTTCTGCTTGCGCAGGAACTCGGTCAGCGAGAGCACGATGTCGGTGGCGGTGATGCCGGGTTGGCGACGACCGGTCAGCTCCACGCCGATGATGTCGGGCAGGCGCATCCAGGAGGCGCGGCCCAGCATGACGTTCTCGGCTTCCAGGCCGCCCACGCCGATGGCGATGACGCCCAGCGCATCCACGTGCGGGGTGTGGCTGTCGGTGCCGACCAGGGTGTCGGGGAAGGCCACGCCGTCCTTGGCGTGGATCACCGGCGACATCTTCTCCAGGTTGATCTGGTGCATGATGCCGTTGCCGGGCGGGATCACGTCCACGTTCTCGAAGGCCAGCTTGGTCCAGTCGATGAAGTGGAAACGGTCTTCATTGCGGCGGTCCTCGATGGCACGGTTCTTCTCGAAGGCCTGCGGGTCGTCGCCGCCACATTCCACCGCCAGCGAATGGTCCACGATCAGTTGCACCGGCACCACCGGGTTGACCTTGGCCGGATCGCCACCCATGTCGGCAATCGCGTCGCGCAGGCCGGCCAGGTCCACCAGCGCAGTCTGGCCCAGGATGTCGTGGCACACCACGCGTGCCGGGAACCAGGGGAAGTCCAGCTCGCGCTTGCGCTCGATCAGCTGGCGCAGCGAATCGGTGAGGGTGGTCGGGTCGCAGCGGCGCACCAGGTTCTCGGCCAGCACGCGCGAGGTGTAGGGCAGGCCGTCCCAGGCGCCGGGGCGGATCGCCTCCACGGCGGCGCGGGCGTCGAAATAGTCCAGTCGGGTGCCGGGCAGTTGCTTGCGATATTGGGTATTCATGGCGGTTGGCTCGTGTCTCGTTGATGGAATGATTATCGGGAGGGGCGTCTCAGGCCTGATCGCGCTGGCCGGCCGCGCCACTGGCGGAGGCTTGCGCGATCTGGTGTTCGATGTTGCGGCGCGAGGCGCCGATATGGCGCCGCATGAGCAGGTCGGCCAGTTCGCCGTCGCCGTCGGCCAGGGCATCGAGGATGCGATGGTGTTCGGCAAAGGCCTGGCGCGGCCGGTTGGGGGTGGCGGAATACTGGATGCGGTACATGCGGGCCAGCTGGTAGAGCTCGCCGCAGAGGATGCGGGTCAGGATCTGGTTGCCGCTGGCCTGGATGATCTTGTAGTGGAAGTCGTAGTCGCCTTCCTGCTGGTAATAACCACGTCCGGCCTGGAAGGCTTCATCTTTCTCGTGGGTCTCCAGCACCCGGCGCAGTTCGTCCAGCTCGGCGCGGCTCATGCGCTGGGCCGCCAGGCGGCAGGCCATGCCTTCCAGCGATTCGCGGATCTGGAACAGTTCCACCAGCCCCTCCAGCGTCAGCGACACCACCCTTGCCCCCACATGCGGGATGCGGACCAGCAGGTTCTGGCCTTCCAGCCGGTGGATGGCCTCGCGCAATGGTCCACGGCTGATGCCATAGGTGCGGGCCAGTTCGGGCTCGGAAATCTTGCTGCCGGGCGCGATGTCGCCTTGCACGATGGCGCTCTGGATCTTGCGGAAAACGTGTTCCGACAGTGTCTCCCCGTCGCGGTCAGATCCTGACAGTGCAAGCAGCTCAGTCATGGTGTCGACAATCCTTGTTGATTTATGGGATTGATCATAGCACTTTGACTGAAAAATGGAAGAAGTGTCGACACTCAATCATTTTCGGCACTGACCAGTTAAAAAATAGCATGAGGCAATTTTCGTTGCAGGTGAGAAAATTCAGCCAGCCATTGGGAAAATGTGAAGGGTGCCTTCAAATTTTTTCAAAAAATTTCCCTATATACGGGAATTAATCGCCTAAAGTGAGAATTTAACCTTATATTGCCGCCATGGACTCTCCACAAACCTCTACCATCGTCGACCGCGTACTCCACGTTCTAGCAGGCGTGGCCCGTGCCGGCAAACCCGTCAGCGCCAAGCAGATCGCTGCCATGGTCCAGCAACCGGTCAGTACCGTGTACCGCCACCTGGCTTCCCTGAAAAAATGGGGGCTGCTGCAGGAACACATGAACTCCGGCACCTTCGAACCGGGCCCGACCGGTGTGCAACTGGCATGGGGTTTTGACCAGAACTCCAACCTGATCAGCCAGAGCCGCGAAGAGATCAGCTCGCTGGTCCAGCGCAGCGGTGAAAGCGTGGGCCTGCTGGTGCCGATCAACGGGCAGATGGTCTGTATTGCCATGGAAGAAAGCGACCAGCCCCTGCGCTGCTCCTTTACCAAGGGACGGGCCCATCCGCTGCTGCGGGGGGCGTCGGCCAAGAGCCTGCTGGCCTTCATGCCGCGCAAGCTGCAGCAAAAGCTCATTGCCGACCAGCTCGGCGACAAGCCCGAAGAGGCGCTGGCGCTGGAAACCCAGCTTGAAGAAATCCGCCGCCGTGGCTATTGCATCAGCGAGAGCGAGGTCGACCTGGGCGTGTGGGGGGTCTCGGTACCCATCATGACATCCAATGGCCGCCTGGAAGGCACCATCACGCTGATGGCGCCGGCCCTGCGCGTGGGCACGCGGGAGCAGGAACTGGTGCGCATGACAGTGGAATCCGCGCAGCGGATATGTAATCGTTTTTAAGCGTCCCGGCAGCTGCCGCTTCCCAGGGAAGGGGCGGGGTGCCGAGTGCCTGAAGGATTTGTTGTCATCACGCCGGCACGCCGGTATCCGATCCGTCTCGTCGTTTCTCTACTGAGGAAACCATGATGAAAATCTCCAAGCTGCTTTGCGTCTTCACGGCCAGCCTGGCCATGCTCACCGCCGCCGTTCCGGCTGCCCACGCCGCCGACAATGTGATCCGTGTCGGTACCGATGCCACCTTCCCGCCGATGGAATTCGTCAAGGACGGCAAGCGCACCGGCTTCGATATCGAATTGATCGAAGCCCTGGCCAAGACCATGGGCAAGAAGGTCCAGTGGATCGATATCGACTTCAAGGGTCTCATCCCGGGCCTGATTTCCAACCGCTTTGACATTGCCGCCTCGGCCATCTACATGACCGATGAGCGCCGCAAGGTCGTCAATTTCAGCGATCCCTACTACCGTGGCGGCCTGGCCGTGCTGGTGCGTCGCGATGACCAGAGCATCAAGGTCCCCGATGACCTGAACAAGGGCAAGAAGGTCTCGGTGCAGGTCGGCACCAAGTCGGTGGGCTACCTCAAGGACAACTTCCCCGGCGTGGAACGCGTGGAAGTGGAAAAGAACCAGGCCATGTTCGACCTGCTGGCTACCGGCCGCGTCAATGCGGTGGTCACCGGTCGTCCGGCGGCGGTGGAGTATGCCCGCACCCAGCCGCTGGTGCGCGTGCTGGACAAGGGCCTGACGACCGAACTGTATGGCTACGCCATGCGCAAGGAAGATACGGCGCTGGCCGAGCAGCTCAACAAGGCCTTGCAGACCCTGCGCGTGAACGGCACCTACACGGCGCTGACCGACAAGTGGTTCGGCAAGAGCGAGTAATCCACCTCCGGCCAAGTCCGGCCTGAGCCCGAGCGGGCCCTGTCGCCGGACCGGGACCGCCCGGAGCGGCGGTCCACTCTCTGTCTGCGTGGCACCCACAACCCGGGCTTTTCGGTCGGGGAACGGGATCTTTTTTTCCGGGGTTTTTCATGAAACTGGATTTTTCGGGCGTCTGGGAAAGCTGGCCCTCGCTCGTCCACGGAACGCTGGTCACGGTGGAAATCACCGCTGCCGCCCTGGTCATGGGCTGTGTACTGGGCCTGCTGGTGGGGATGGGGCGCCTGTCGCCGCAGCGTCGCGTGATCTATGGCATCTGTACCTTCTACCTCACCCTGGTACGCGGCACCCCCCTGCTGGTGCAACTGTTCCTGTGGTTCTTCGGCCTGCCTCACCTGGGCCTGATCCTGCCGGCCTATGTCTGCGGCATCCTCGGGCTGGGTATCTACAGCGGCGCCTATGTCTCGGAGATCGTGCGCGGCGCCATCCAGTCCATCGAGCGCGGCCAGATGGAGGCGGCCCGATCGCTCGGCCTGCCTTACCGAATGGCGATGCGACGCGTGATCCTGCCACAGGCGTTCGTGCGCATGATCCCGCCGCTGGGCAATGAATTCATCGCGCTGATCAAGAATTCGGCACTGGTATCGCTGCTGACCATTGCCGACCTCATGCATGAGGGCGAGAAGATCATCAGCGTGACCTATCGCTCACTGGAGACCTACCTGGTCATCGCCGTGATCTACCTGATCCTCACCAGCGTCACCACCGTGGTGCTGCGCCGGATCGAGAAAGTCCTACGTTCCGAAGGGAGGGTCTGATGAGCCAGGCCATCGTCGATATCAAGGGCTTGCGCAAATCCTTCGGCACGCATGTGGTGTTGAAGGACATCGACTTTGCCGTCGCGCCCAACCAGGTGGTGGTCATCATCGGCCCCAGCGGCAGCGGCAAGAGCACTTTCCTGCGTTGCCTGAACGGCCTGGAAACGGCCGAGGGTGGCACCGTGGTGGTGTGCGGCCACCCGGTGGTCGAGGGCGGCCGCATGATGCCCGAAGCCAAGCTGGATGAACTGCGTGCCGAGGTGGGCATGGTGTTCCAGTCGTTCAACCTGTTCCCGCACCTGACGGTGCTGGACAACATCACCCTGGCACCCACCTGTTTGCGCGGCGTGCCGCGCAGGCAGGCCCAGGAGCAGGGCCTGCGCCTGTTGCAGAAGGTCGGCCTGGCGCACAAGGCCAAGGACTATCCCGGCACGCTCTCGGGTGGCCAGAAGCAGCGCGTGGCCATCGCCCGCGCGCTGGCCATGGAACCCAAGGTGATGCTCTTCGATGAACCCACCTCGGCGCTGGACCCTGAACTGGTCGGCGAAGTGCTGCAGGTGATGAAGGACCTCGCTGCCGATGGCATGACCATGCTCATCGTCACCCATGAAATGGGCTTTGCCCGCGAAGTGGCCGATGTGGTGGTGGTGATGGACCATGGCAGCATCGTCGAGTCCGGTGCGCCCGCCGATATCTTCACCGCGCCACGCGAGGCCCGTACCCGCAGCTTCCTGCAGACCATGCTCACGCGCGAGGCCGCCCATGGCGCCTGAAACCGGACTGACGCGGGAGCGCACTCCCAAGACCATCGCCTTCGTCGGCGAACTGGGCCGCATCGATGCCGTCCCCTGGAAGAACGAGGGTGGCCAGACGCGCGAGCTGTGGGTGCAGCCGGAGCAGGCCGATTTCTCCAGCTTCACCTGGCGCGCCAGCGTGGCCGATGTCGGTCGCGACGGCGTGTTTTCAACCTTCGAGGGTATCGACCGCACCATCGTCCTGCTGGAGGGCGGCGGCTTCGCCATGCACAGCCTGGGGCAGCAGGTCCACGACCTGCGCGAATGCTTCGTTCCCCATGCCTTTGCCGGCGAACTGCCGCTATCGGTGCAACTGCATGGCGCACCGACGCTGGACTTCAACCTCATGGTCCGGCGCGACCGGGCCGAGGGCAGGGTAGTGATCCTTACCGAGCAGAACTCGCGTCGGCTGCCCGCCGACACGGTCCTGCTCTACGTCGCCCAGGGTGTCGCCCGGCTGTCCGATATGGACGGCTTGCAGCAGGCCCTGAGTGGCGGGCAGTTTGCGCGTCTGCGCGAGGGCGCCAGGTTGCCCGACCTGCTGTGCACGCCCGGCACCGTGGTGCTGGCCGTGTGCATCCGGCAAAAGACCTGAGATCCCGGATATTGACGATCCACCCGCCACCGGCGGCGTCGATGATCCGGGCCTACACTGGAACGCCTTTCGTCGTGATTCCGTGGTTCCAAGCGGGCACATGAGAGGTGATCCAGACACAGCCAATATAAAAAGGTGAGCACATGGCATCGCATCGCGAACAAGACCTGCAACACCTTGATGGCGCCGGCGGTACGTTGTTCTGCCCGCTGGCCTTGCTCCCCGAGGGCTGGCGCAGCGACGTGCTGCTGCGCTGGGACGGCGCGGGCAATTTCCTCTCCGTCAGCGCCGACAGCGAGGGCGGTGGCGCGCCGAGGGCCGCCGGCCCAGTCATCGCCGGCATGCCCAACCTGCATTCACACGCCTTCCAGCGCGCCATGGCGGGATTGACCGAGACCATGGGCAGTCCCACCGACTCCTTCTGGAGCTGGCGCACGTTGATGTACCGCTTCGCCCAGCGCCTGCAGCCCCAGCACCTGGAGGCCATCGCCCGCCAGCTCTACATCGAGATGCTCAAGTCCGGCTATACCTCGGTGTGCGAATTCCACTACCTGCACCATGCGCCACAGGGCCAGTCCTATGCCGATCCGGCCGAACTGGCCTTGCGCGTCCTGCAGGCCGCGCAGGAGGCGGGCATCGGCATGACCCTGCTGCCGGTGCTGTACCAGCAGGGCGGTTTTGGCGGCCAGCCGCCGTCGGCCCAGCAGGCGCGCTTCATTGCCTCGGTGCCCTGGCTGCTGGACTTGCGCGAGCGTTTGCAACGTGCGCTTCCCGAGAACGGCATGCGCCGCTACGGCATGGCGCCGCATTCGCTGCGCGCCGTGTCGGCACAGAGCCTTGAGGCGCTGGTCAATGGCTTGCGCGCCCAGCCTGGCGGGCAGGACGCGCCCCTGCATATCCACGTCGCCGAACAGGTGCGCGAAGTGGAGGATTGCCTGGCCTGGTGCGGTCAACGTCCGGTACAGCTGTTGCTATCCCAGCAGGAACTCGATGCGCGCTGGTGCCTGGTGCATGCCACCCATATGGATGACGCCGAATATCAGGGAGTGGTGGCCAGCCAGGCAGTGGTGGGCCTGTGTCCGACCACCGAGGCCAATCTCGGCGACGGCATCATCGACGCGCCGCGCCTGCTCGATGCGGGCGCGCAGTGGGGTATCGGGTCGGACAGCAACATCGCCATCAATCCGCGCTCGGAGCTGCGCCTGCTCGAATACGGGCAACGCCTGCACCATCGGCGACGCAATGTGCTGGCCTCCGGGCAGGCACCGGCGGTGGCCGATCGCCTGTATGTGCAGGCCGTCGCTGGTGGTGCGCGTGCCAGCGGCAGGCAGGTGGCCGGTCTGGCGGTGGGGCAGCGCGCCGACTTCGTGGTGCTCGATGGCGAGCACGTCAACCTGGCCGGGCGCAGTGCATCGCAACTGCTCTCGGCGCTGGTGTTCGGCGAGCACGAAGGCAATCCGGTGCACGATGTCCATGTGGCCGGCCGCAAGGTGGTCAGCGCCGGCCATCACGCGCTGGAAGAACATGCGCGCCAGGCCTATCGCCAGGCCGTGGCCGATTTACTGAAGGATTAGGAAGCACCATGCAAAACGATATTTTCACGCTGTGGCAGGGGACGACGCCCTTGCTCATTTCCGTGCCCCACGTGGGGACGCGCCTGCCCGAGGACTTGAAGCCGCGCTATAGCGACGTCGGCCTGCAGGTCGATGACACCGACTGGCACATCGCCGAGCTGTACGACTTCGCGGCCGACATGGGCGCCTCGGTGCTGCGTCCCTACCACTCGCGCTACACCATCGACCTCAATCGTCCGGCCGACGGCCAGAGCCTCTACCCGGGGCAGAACACCACCGGCCTGTGTCCGCTGACCACCTTCGACAACGTGCCGCTGTATCGCCCCGGTGGCGAGCCCGACGAGGCCGAGACCGCACGCCGCCTGGAGATCTACTGGAAGCCCTACCACGCGGCCCTGCAGGCCGAGCTGGCGCGCATCAAGGCCATCCATGGCTATGCCTTGCTGTGGGATGCGCATTCGATCCGTTCGGTGATTCCGCACCTGTTCGAGGGCGAGCTGCCGGTCTTCAACTTCGGCAATGCCAGTGGCGCCTCCTGCGCTGCCGGCGTGGGCGAAGCGCTGCTGGAACTGGCCCGGGAGCTGGCGCCGCACTACCCGGCGGTGCTCAATGGCCGCTTCAAGGGTGGACACATCACCCGTCACTATGGCCAGCCCGACCAGAACGTGCATGCGATCCAGCTGGAGCTGGCACAGCGCAGCTACATGCAGGAACAGCCGCCGTATGCGCTCGATGCCACTCTGGCCGCGGCGTTGAAGCCGGTGCTGGCGCGCCTGATCGAACGTTTCCTGGCCTTCAAGCCGTCCTGATGCCTCGGTATTGAGGTGACCTGCAGCCTGCCAATGCGCAGGCTGCAGGTCGTTTAAGTATGCGCGCCAGGTGCGCGGCATGCCGCCGTTTGATCCAGCGCAAGTGCCGGCCAGCCGCTGTGCAGGCCACCTGACGGCTTGATGCATATCAAGTGCGGTGCAGCATGGTGGGTCTACCATGCAGTCATACCAAATCAGTCAGCGACGGAGGTCAACATGTTCAAGAACATCCTGCTTGCAACCGATGGATCCCGCTTGTGCAATGAATCCGTGAAGGCCGCCATCGCGCTGGCCAAGAGCTGTGGCAGTAGCTTGGTGGGCTTGTCGGTGGCGGGCAATCTGCGCGCCTTGTCGATTCCTGAGGTGAGCGTGGGTGTCGACGTGGCGCGTACCGACGAAGCAGGCCGCGCGCGGGCACTGGCCAGCGTGGAGATGATCACCCAGATGGCACGTGAGCAGGGCGTTCCCTGCTCGGTACAGGTGGCGCAGGGCGGCCGGCCCTATGAAGAAATCATGCGCGTGGCTGAGCGTGAACATTGCGATGCCATCTTCATGGCCTCCAAGGCGCGCTCGACGCTGGGACGACTGCTCTTGGGCAGCCAGACGCAAAAGCTGCTGGCCCGTAGCAAGGTGCCGGTACTGGTGTTCCGTTGAAATGAATTGAAGCAGGTGGCCGCAAGGGCCATTGATCAAGGTTTGTGGTGTGGAGGGTCGGGCCGTTCCTGTGGAGAGGGACGGCCCATTTTTTTTGTCCATCGCAATGGTGTGGAATCGACATTGACGCATGCAAGGATGCGTCAATAAAAGTCAATTTCGCCTTACAGCTCTCTGCAATTGCAAAGTTTGCCAGGCGCGCTCACCCGACAGGCTACACTCGCGGCGACCACGAGCCTCTTCACGATGATGTGGGAGGTGCCGGAACATGACAAGAAAAAGGCCGTCCGCGACATGAACCCTTCCCAGACTGGCAAGCATCTGCTGCTGGCCCTCGCACTGCTGTGCGTCCACGCTGGCAGCATGGCCAACGGTATCTCGATCTCCCTGTCGCTGAGCGTGAGCGGCACCGTGGCCAGTGTCTCGACCCTGGTCAGCAAGGCCACCAACGCAGTGGTCAACCTGGTGGACCTGACCCACGGTACCTACAAGGTAACCAATATCGAGCTCGCCGATGGACGTACGGACCAGATGCGCCTGCTGCTGCAAGCCGATGGCCAGGAACGTGAGCACGATATCTATCTCTATCTGCCGGCCAACGACTATGCCCGGGTCGATATCGGGGTGGGGCAGACGGTCAAGGCCACGCGCGAGGACTACGGCCTGGCGTTCTACCAGGCCTTCGCGCAGAAGCCCTTCGTGGTGGTGCTCAACGAGCAGTGGCGGGACGACCTCAATGCCCGCCACGTCGTGATCCAGTAGGATGGCCTGATCCGTGCCGAGGCTGAGCTATCGCTTGCGCCGTCTGTTGCGGCAGGCATTTCTGTGCCTGTTCTGCACCACTGCGATCGGCGTGATCGCGCCCGTCCATGCGGCCAACCTCTTCGTCTATTGCGACCGCACCCTGGACCTGGACGCCGAGCAAAAGAACCAGTTGCTGCATTTCGCCGCCGCCGTGCGCGCCCAACTCGACCAGGCCGATGCCAGCAGCGCCATCATCTCGCGCTCGGCCATCGACCTGGAGCGCTTCCATATCCGCTATTCGCATGCCGGCTTTGCCCTGCGTACCGGCGGCCTGGGCTGGACGGTGCGCCAGCTGTTCTACAGTTGCGAAGATGAGAAGCCCGATATCTTCGACCAGGGACTGGCGGGATTCCTGATCAACAATGACAGCACCACGATTCCCTTCGTGTCGCTGGTGTTCGTGCCCGGCGTGCTCGGCCTGGAGATGCATGATGCCGCGCTGGACAAGACGTTGGCGCTGCATCTGCTGGGCAAACAATACAGCGCCAATGCCTATGCCTTCTCGACGCAATTCCAGAACTGCAACCAGTGGCTCATGGAAATGCTGGCCTTCGCCTGGGGGCATATCGACGTCGACCACGCCTTTCGCGCGGCAGCCCAGCAGTGGCTGCGCGACAGCGGTTACCGGCCCAGCGACATCCACGTCCAGCAGCGCTACCTGATGTGGGTCAGTCATGTCATTCCGCTGATCCACAATGTCGATCATCCGCCGGCCAATATTGCCGACGATCTCTATCAGGTCAGCATGCCGGAGTCCATCGAGGACTTCATCCGGCGCCGCGATCCCCGCAGCCGTCGCGTCGAGCTGTGCATGCGCGCTGGCACGATCGTGGTCCACCAGGGCTGGAGCCTGATCGCCGACGATTGCCGCCCCGGGCCGGGCGACCTGAGCTTGTCGGCGGGCTGAACCGGATCCCGGACTCGCTTTATTTGGAGAATTGGCGCTCCCTTGTTACAGTCGACGCTTCTGTTGAAAACGGCAACGAGGAGCAGGCATTGAGCAAGACAGATCAGCAATCTTCCGGCGGCAACGCCTTCATGCGTTTCTTTGCCCACGAAGCCGCCGGCGGCATCGTGCTGGCCATCGCGGCGGTGCTGGCCCTGGTGGTCAGCAATTCGGACTGGCGCGAAGCCTATGCCCGCTTCACCCAGATCCGGGGGACAGTGGATATCGGTGGGCTGGTGGTGTTGTCCAAGCCATTGCTGCTGTGGGTCAATGACCTGTGGATGGCCGTGTTCTTCTTCCTGGTGGGGCTGGAAATCAAGCGCGAGTTCGTCGAGGGTGAGCTGGCCTCGCGCAGGCAGGCCATCCTGCCGGCCGCCGCTGCCCTGGGGGGCATGGTGGTACCGGCCGTGATCTATGCCCTGATCAACCTGGGCGATCCGGTCGCCTTGCGTGGCTGGGCCATTCCCGCAGCGACCGACATCGCCTTTGCCATCGGTATCGTGATGTTGCTGGGTTCACGCGTACCCACCTCGCTGAAGGTGTTCCTGACGGCCGTGGCCATCATCGACGACCTGGGCGCCATCGTCGTCATCGCCCTGTTCTATACCGATCATCTGTCGCTGGGTATGCTGGCCGGCGCCGGTGTGGGCACGCTGGTGCTGGTGCTGCTCAATCGCAGCGGTGTACGGCGCGCCGACGTCTACCTGGTGGTCGGCCTGGTGATCTGGGTGTGCGTACTCAAGTCGGGCATCCATGCCACGCTGGCCGGGGTGGTCACGGCCCTAGCCATTCCCATGCGCGACGCCGAGGAAAAACCGCTGGCCGGTGCCCTCGAACATGGCCTGCATCCCTGGGTGGCGTTCCTGGTCCTGCCCATGTTCGCCTTTGCCAATGCCGGGGTGAGCTTGCAGGGGATGTCGCTGGAGAGCCTGCTGCAGCCCATCCCCCTGGGCATTGCCGGCGGGCTGGTGCTGGGCAAGACCGTGGGGGTCTTTGGCGCGGCCTGGCTGATGATACGCAGTGGCCTGGCGGCGGCGCCGACCGGGGCCAGTACCCGGCAA
>JAFAMT010000192.1 GCA_019233085.1 Herbaspirillum sp. | reverse complement strand
CTTCGAGGGCCAGCTGGAGATGCACAACGGCTACCTCAAGACCCGCACCGGCACCGAAGGTTTCGCCACGGCAACCAGCATCGAAGGCGTGTTCGCCGCCGGTGACGTGCAAGACCACGTCTACCGCCAGGCCATCACCAGCGCCGGTACCGGCTGCATGGCGGCACTGGATGCGCAACGCTACCTGGAAGGTCTGGAATGAATTCGTGAGAGTTCATGACAATTCGTGATAAATTGCTGCGCTGCGAGAACTCGTAGCCATGCAGGGCGTCAAAAAGCCGGTAACGAGTGATCGTTCCGGCTTTTTTTGTTTTCAGTCAATCAACTATAACGAATCAGGAAAACACGTGCCTCGCCTCAACCCTGCCGCCCTTCACCTCCCTGCCCTGTTGGGCGCGGCTGTCATCCTGGCCGCCTGCAGTGCCTCCCGCGAACCCCAGGCCACCGAAACGGCTGCATCCGGCCGCTGCGATGCAGCTCGTGTCGAGCACCTCATCGGTGAAGACCTGAGCGGCTACGTGGAACGCCAGGCGCAGGCCGAATCCGGTGCCGCCGACATCCGCGTGCTCAAACCGGGCGACGCCGCCACCATGGACTTCAACCTGCGCCGGCTGAACATCCATGTCGATCCCAGCGGCGTCATCATCAAGGTCGCCTGCGGCTGATTTGTGATAGCTCACACAACATCGTTCATACAGATCATCTCAAAGCTGAAGTCATGACGAGCTTCTGATACAGTAGCCAGCTCAGGAAACATTCGCTACAGGGTTGGGTGGCTGTCATGGCGACAATGAAGGATTTCTCGGCGCTCAAGGGATTGCGCCAGGATTTGAAGGAACAGGAAAAAGCGCGGGCCGAAGCGCTGGCGCAGCAACAACGCCAGGCGGCACAGGCCCGCGAGGAAGCCAATCTCTTTCGTAACAGCGTAGGCCAGGTCGCGCCCCTGCGGCCAAAGACGGCCGACAAGGCACACCATGCGCCGGTGCCGCCGGCGCCCATTGCGCGCCAGCACCTGGCCGATGAACAAGCAGCCCTGCTGGAATCCCTCTCCGACGAATTCACCGTCGAGACGCTGATGGACAGCGACGAAAACCTCAGTTTCGCCCGCCCCGGCGTCGGATCCGACGTGCTGGGGAAATTGCGTCGCGGCAACTGGGTGATCCAGGCCCAGCTCGACCTGCACGGCTACCGCCGCGACCAGGCCCGCGAGGCGCTGGGCGAGTTCCTGCGCCAGTCGCGCCGGCGCGGCCTGCGCTGCGTGCGCGTGATCCACGGCAAGGGACTGGGTTCAATCAACAAGGAACCCGTACTCAAGCACAAGGTCCGCAACTGGCTGGCCCAGAAGGATGAGGTCATGGCCTTTTGCCAGGCGCGCGCCGCCGATGGTGGCGCTGGCGCGCTGGTGGTGTTGCTCAAGTCCAGCGAACGGACCTAGGCCAGCCGCGCGCCACCCTCAGTGCGTGGCCAGCGTATCGAGCATGGCCACGATGGCCTCGAAGTGCGGCCGCGCCGCCACATCGGCTGACAGGCAGGCCTGGCGCACGCCGGCCAGGGCCGCGCGCTGCCTCTGGCCGGCCGCATCCTCAGGCTGGCCGTGTGCCAGCAATTCCTCCAGCAGGCAGCCGTAGGCCCGCACTTCCATGGCCTCTATGCCCCAGGCGTGCGCCTGCCCCGGATCGTAGAGCCATGCGGCGCCAAAATCCCCCAGCAAGGCCTCCCCCTCGCGATGCAGGATGTTGTGACCGTACAGGTCGCCATGCACGATGCCCTGGGCATGCAAGTGCGCCGCCGCCGAGGCGATATCACGCGCAATGGCCAGCACCTGGGTCCAGGCCAGGGTGAAGCCTGGTGCGTAGACGTCGCGCGTACAGGATTGCAGGCTGGGCGGGCCGGCCAGGGTCTTGAATTCGGGCGCGATCAGCGGCATCACCAGGCCTTGTGCCGCTTGCGGATGGCCCTGCAGGCGTCCCAGCACGGGGATGAGCCCGCGATGGCTGCCGGCCATGATGCAGGCGGCCATCTCGCGCTCGGGCAGGCCGTCGCTGGTGACGGCGCCCTTGAAGAGCTTGACCGCCACGGACCGGGTCTGCTCGCCGGCCATCCATCGTGCGGCATGGATTACGCCGGATGCGCCCTCGCCGAGCTTATCCCCCAATTGCAGGTCCTTCCAGTCGATCCCCGTCACCTGGACGTTGCGATCGGCCGACTCCTCCACTGCCTTGCACCAGGGATTGCCGGCCATGGCCAGCCAGCCCAGGCGCGGCAGGGTCAGCAGCCAGTGCGGGAATGCCTCCAGCGCATTGGCCGACAGGCGCAGCAGTTCCAGGTTGCGGCAGGCCGCCAGTTCCGGCGGCAGCGTGCTCAGGCGATTGCCCGCCAGCATCAGCTTCTGCAGGCGTGTGCAACGACCGATGCTGGCCGGCAGCCGGCTGATGCGGTTGTCGGTGAGTACCAGCCAGCGCAGCGATGGCGGCAGGGATAGCTCCGGCACATGCTCGATGCGGTTGGCCTTGAAACCGATCATCTCCAGTGCGGGACAGCGCCCCAGCACGGCCGGCAGTTCGGTAAAGGGATTGTCGGAACAGAAGACGATGCGCAGCCGCGTCAGTCGTGGCAGGTCATCGGGCAGGCTGGTGAGCTCGTTGCCGCTGAGGTCGAGGATTTCCAGCGTATCGGCCAGCGTGAAGATCTCGCGCGGGAATTCGCGCAAGCCGCAGGACAGCGACAGCCGCGTGATACCGGCCAGTGCGCCGCTGCGCAATTGTTCCAGGGTGTGCATGCAAAGAGAGGGGATGCGATCAAAGCGCGCAGTGTAGCAGCCGGCGTGGGCCCATGGGCTCAGAACAGGTCGAGCTGGTTGCCGTTGGCGCGCCCGGCAGGCGCCGAGGGAACCACCTGTGGACGCCGGAAGCGGCTGGCATCAAGCGTGGCAAAGGCGCGGTTGCGATGATCGATGCCCAGGCGCCGGCTGGCCTTTTCGAAGCGCTGGTGCAGCAGGTCGGCCCAGACGCCGGTGCCGCGCATGCGGGTGGAGAAATCGGCGTCGTAGTCCTTGCCGCCGCGCATGTCCTGGATGCGATTCATCACCCGCGCCGCCCGGTCCGGGAAATGCGCCTGCAGCCACTGCCGGAACAGCGGGCTGACCTCCCATGGCAGCCGCAGCACGATATAGCCGGCCTGCCTGGCGCCGGCCTCGACGGCCGCTTCCATGACCCGCTCCAGGTCCGGCTCGGTCACGAAGGGGATCACCGGCGCAATCGACACGCTCACCGGGATACCGGCCTCGGCCAGGGTGCGGATCACCCGCAGGCGCCGCGCCGGGCTGGCCGCACGCGGCTCCAGCGTGCGCGCGATGGCGCCATCGAGGGTGGTGATGGTGACCGCGGCAATGGCCTGACGCTTGGCCGCCATGGCCGCCAGCAGGTCGATGTCGCGCTCGATCAGGGAGGACTTGGTGATCAGCGCCACCGGGTTCTCACAATCGTGCAGGATCTGCAGCACGCGGCGCGTCAACTGGCGCTCGCGCTCGATGGGCTGGTAGGCGTCGGTATTGATGCCCACCGTGATGGTATCGGGCTGGTAGGAGGGCCGCGCCAGCTCGCGCAGCAACAGCTCGGGCGCATTGGTCTTGGCCACCAGGCGGCTCTCGAAATCCAGCCCGGGCGAGAGACCCAGGTAACTGTGCGAGGGCCGGGCAAAGCAGTAGATGCAGCCGTGCTCGCAGCCGCGATAGGGATTGAGCGAGAGCGAAAACGGCAGATCCGGCGAGCTGTTGCGGCTGATGATGGACCTGGCCTCTTCCTCGGTGACGATGGTCTTCAGGCGCGGCGGTTCGTCGTCTTCGCCCCCATCTTCCAGCGATGCTGCCGAGCTGGCGGACCTGTCCACAAAGTCCAGCGCTTTCCAGCCGTCATCGAATTCCTCGCGGTTCACCGATTCATAGCGCCCGCGCAGGTTGGTCACCGCCCCCCGGCCCTTCTGAGCGACCTGCTGCCGATGCACGAAGCCCTCCGGCGTCAGGGTCGGATCATCATCGGTCGGAGGCGGCGGCTGCTCCGGGAAAGGAGTGGCGATGCCTTGCGGAAACTTGGGGAAACGGGCCACGTCGGACTCAGCAATACTGTATGAATAAACAGTATTCTGCCTGTACTTCTGCCTGCCCGCAAATGCTGTTTCAATTTAGCCCGGTGCCGCATTAATCGGTTATGCTTGTTCACCCCCGGCTTCCCGAAACACAAGAAAGCGACAAAAAAGGGGGAGCCCGAACCGGACAGGTTCCAAGGAGACAAGGATGCAATACCACCAGGCAAACCGGCCCGGCGCCGGTGCATTGCTGGGCGCCACGCCTTTGCTGCAGGCCACGGCCGATGGCCTGCCGGACCTGCAGGTGATCGAACGCTCGCACCAGCGCAGCTCGTCCTATGGCATCACGCGCAGCCAGCGCCCCGACCTGGATCAGCTCTCGCGCGCCGACCTGGCGCAGACGCTGGAAGCCAACCAGGTCCTCTCCGGCCACGCCCGGCCGGTCATGGAAACCCTCTACGACCAGATCCGCAATACCCACAGCATGGTGATCCTCTCGGACGCCGAGGGCACCATCCTGCATACCCAGGGCGACAGCGACTTCCTGACCAAGGCCGATCGGGTGGCGCTCGGGCCGGGCGGACGCTGGTCGGAGCAGCTGCGCGGCACCAATGCCATCGGCACCGCCCTCTTCGAGCAAAAGCCCACCACCGTGCATGCCCAGCAGCATTACCTGGATGCCAATGGCTTCCTGACCTGCTCGGC
>JAFAMT010000168.1 GCA_019233085.1 Herbaspirillum sp. | reverse complement strand
GGCCTGCGCCACGGCCTGCTCGGCCTCGCGCAGCGCATTGCCGGAAGAACGACTGAGCGACTCGGCGATGCGCCCGATCTCCCGGCTGGACAAACCCACCCGCGCAGCCAGCCGCTTGACCTCGGCGGCCACCACGGCAAAGCCGCGTCCGCTCTCGCCGGCGCGGGCCGCTTCAATCGCTGCATTCAGGGCCAGCAGGTTGGTCTGGCTGGAGATCTCGTGGATATCCTCGACGATGCTGCCGATGGTGGCGGCCTGTGCCACCAGATCGCGATAGGTCTGCAGCGAGGCATCGATGTAGCGACTGATCGTGGCCACCGAGTCGACCACCTGCTGCACCGCCGCCACCGCCCGCTCCACGCTGCCGCCAGACTGCCGGGCCACCACGCCGGCACGGCCCATGTCGGCAATACTCTGCGCCAGCAATGCCAGCAGGTCCTGCACGCGCTCCTGCAGGGCCGCGATGTCTTCCGCGCGCACCGGTACGCCCTGAGGATCGGGCTCCTCCATCACGACCTGCGCGGTCACGATCGGCGAGCGCGTGCCGCCCGGTTCGGCTTGCCCGCCTGCCCCCGACGAGCGCCGCGCCGTCAGCAGCACGCCCGCCATCACCAGCGGCAGCAGCAAGGCCAGCCCGGTGTCGATGGCGCCGCCGGCCGAGGCCAGCATGCTCCAGCAACTGCCGCCCACTACGATGACCGCACTGGCCAGGCTCAGGCCCTTGAGATTGTTCGTCAACATGCTTGTCTCCTCTCTGTTTCTTTCTTTTTTGAATGGTGCGTGGTCTGTTCTTTCAATGTGCCAGCGCATCGGCCTGCGCAGTCCCGCGCAAGTCCATGTCGATTGCGGCCAGGCTGTGCTGGCCCTGGTGGACGATGTCCTGCTTGCGGCGTACCGCCTGTGCCAGCGCCTCCAGTCGCTCATCGCAATGCTGCACCAGCGCTGCGGCCTGTTGGTCCAGCAGGGTGAGCACCGCCTGGTCCAGCGCTGCATAGAGCTTCTCGTAGGAGACCGGCATGTCCTCACCGCCCGATTCATAGCCGTTCGCCGCCGGCACCTCCAGCCGGATCGCCTCAGGCAATACCAGCGCGTGGTCCTCCAGCACCGCCTGCGCATGGCGCGCAAAGGCCAGGCCGAGCTGCTGGGCGAGAGCGTCGCAGACGGCTTGCACGTCGCCGGCCGGCGCATGCTGTTCCAACAGCGCCGGCAAGCCCGGGATAATCTCGCGCCAGACCAGCTGGACGATGCGCGCCTGGCGGGCGGGCAGCGATTCCCGCTCGGCTTGCACGGCGTGCTGCAGGGCCGCCAGCGCTGGCAGGGTGTGAGCCTGCATGGGTGCCAGCACTTCTTCCTGCAGGTGATGCAGCAGGACTTCGCCCGGCTTGCGCTGCCGGTAGGACAGGGCCGGCCCGAGCAAGGCCAGCAGCGCCGCATACAAGCGCTCGAAACCGGCACCGGCCATGGCTTGCGCATCCTCACCCTGGGTACGCGCCACATGGGCCGAGACCGAGACCGGCGCCTTCAATTGCGCCAGCGCCACGCCCAGCGTGCGCAGCTTGTCGGCGGCGCGTGCGTACACATCGCCCTCCTGGTCGGCCCGGTTGGCATCGGACTTGTTGCGCAGCAGCTTGACGATCTCGCCATCGACTTCATCCTCGTCGATGACATCGCTGCGCGTCACCACCGGCAACAGCGGCTTGCCACGCCGCAGCTCGCGCGCCAGCTCATCGAGTTCCTGTACCTGGCCCGGCGAGGTCGAGCTGGTCAGCCACAGGACGCCATCGGCACTGTCCAGGAAGCGCTGGGTCAGGGCCGCGTTGTCATCGGTGGCCGAGTGCAGGCCGGGCGTATCCAGCAAGACCAGCCCGTCGCCCAGGCAGACACCCTGCAGGCGCGCCGTGGTCTCGGTGGCGCCTTCGTGGAAGGCCTGCGCACTGGCGACGATCTGCCCGCCCTCCAGGTGGAAGTACTGCACCGCCTGCCCTTGACGGGCAAAGTGCGCCGCCAGGAAATTGCACAGCGAACTCTTGCCGGCATTGAACTTGCCGAACACCAGCAGCATCACCTTGCCCTCGAAGTGCTGTGCCAGGGCGCGTGCCGGGGCCAGTGCCTGCCATTGCTGCTGGCGATGGCGCTGCTGTTCTTGCAGTTCCCGGTGGATGGCCTCGATGCGCAAGGCCAGGGCACTGCCTGGCCGCAAACCCTCGCTACCGATGCGTCCGGCCTCCAGCGCCTGCCCCAGGCTGGCTAGCCACTCGCGCATGCGCGTCATCAGGGGCGCCAGGTCAATGCCCTCCTCGCCCGGATGGCGCACCGCCGCGATGAAGTCTTGCTCGTTCTGGCTCATAGGGCCTCCAGCTGTGCCAGCGATTGCCGCGCGCGCTGCACGGCCTGCAGTGCCTGGCCGGCTTCGACCAGGGCCTGTGCCAGCGCCTGCCGGTCTTCCGACAATTCGTAATAGTGCAAGAAGGACTCGGTCAGTTGCGCCCGTCCGGCCGGCTCGCAGAAACGGCGGCGCAAGTCGTCCCGGTATTTCACCGACACGCCCATGACAGCCACCATGACCGTATCGAGGCTGCGCACCGAGGTCTGCTGGGCGGTCGGCAGACCTTCCACGCCATGCTTGACCAGGTGGCCGCGAATGGCGATGCAGGCGCGTGAATAGGCGATCTGGATGCGCGCCCGCTCACGCTTGCCAGCAGTGAGCTTGAACTCGTCGGCGGCACTGTCGGGGATGAGGGAAGCATCGATGCCCTGCACCTCCAGTACCGGCAGCAGGTCCTGCTCCACCTGCTCCAGCACCTCGGCCAGGCCCGTCTCGAAGTCGCGGCGTTGCTGCTGCTGGCGTTGCTGCAGGGTGTGCTGTTGCTGCCGCGCCTGCTCGGCCTGTTGCGTCAGCTGTGCGGCCAGCTCGCCGAAGCGCAAGGCCGTCTCATGCCTGCGTGCCTGCGGCACCTGCGCCAGGGCCTGTGCCAGCACGCCCTGCAGGGCCGGGATGCCGCTCTTCTCCAGCATCAGCTGCTTGCCGCCCTCCACGCCGGCGCGATGCCGCGTCGCCGAGACTGCATGCAGTTCCAGCTGCGGTGCCTGCGCCCGGATGGCGGCGATGACCCGCTCCAGTTGTGCCGCGTCGGCCATCTGGTCGACCTGGGTCAAGACGAACAGGGTCTGGCGCCGGGTGCGCTGCTGGTCCTCGCGCAAGGCTGCCAGCAGGCTGCGCTCGGCGGCATCGAGCTCGCCCTCCTTGGCCGCATGCACGAACAGGCGGATATCGGCCTGCAGCCAGGTCGCTTCCTGGGCATGGCTGTCGTCCAGCTCGGCCACGTCGGCATCCAGCCCGGGGGCGTCCAGCCAGCGTACGTCCTGCTGCAGGTGCTCGGCCAGGGTCACGGTCTCGCGGCGGTCGGCCACCGAAAAAAGATCGCGGCCCATCAGCTCGTTCAGTAGCCGGCTCTTGCCGTGGTTGTACTTGCCCACCACGGTCACCGTAGGGGGCGCGGCCCGGCGTGCCAGCGTACGCAGCCGTGCCAGGTCATGCGCGCGTGCCGGGGCCACGGCCAGCACGTCACGCGCCAGCCGGTCGAAATGGTCTGCCTGCATCTCCATGCTTGTCTCTTTCCTTGTCATTGTCTTTTCGCCGGCCGGCCCAGCAGCCAGTAGGCCGCCATGCCGAACACCACACCCCAGAAGGCCGCGCCCAGTCCGAACAGGCTCATGCCCGAGGCGGTGGCCAGGAAGGTGATCACCGAGGGTTCCACGTAGGTGCTTTCATCGCTCATCAGGCGGATGTTGGAGACGATGGCACCGATCAGCGCCAGCCCCGCCAGTGCGGCGATCAGTGCCGCCGGGAAGGCCGTGAACAGCTTGACGATGGAGGCGGCGAAACAGCCACCCACCAGGTAGAAGACGCCATTGGCGATGCCGGCGAGGTAACGCCTTCCAGGCTCGGGATGGGCATCCCGGCCAGTGCACAGCGCCGCCGTGATCGCTGCCAGGACGATGGTGATGCCGCCAAAGCAGGCCGTGAGCATGGACGCCAGGCCGGTCCCGGTCACCACCGCGCGTGACGGGGGATGATAGCCAGCCAGCTGCAGCACCGCCATGCCCGGCAGGAACTGCCCGGTCAGGCTCACCAGCACCAGCGGCACGGTAAAGCTGAAGAACACGCCGATACTGAACTGCGGCGCGATGAAGACCGGGCTGGCCAGTTCCAGGCCCAGCACCCGCAGGTCGGTCTTGCCGGTGGCAAAGGCCACCGCGAAACCCACCAGCGCCACCACCACGATGCCGTAGCGCGGCCACCAGCGCCGCCCCGCCAGATAGGCCGCCAGCATGGCCAAGGCCATCAGCGGCGCATCCACGCTGGAGCGGAAGGCATTCACGCCGAATTGGAACAGGATGCCGGCCATCATCCCGGCAGCGATGCCCTTGGGGATGAAAGCGAGGATCTTCTCGAAGTAGCCGGTCACGCCAATGAAGGCAATGAGCGCACCGGCCATCAGGTAGGCACCCACCACCTCGGGCATGCTGATGGAGGGGAACAGGCTCAGCAGCAAGGCCGTGCCCGGGGCCGACCAGGCCGTGATGATCGGCATCCTGAACCACCAGCTCAGCAGCAGGCCGCTCACGCCCGCCCCCATCGAGATGGCCCAGATCCAGGAGACCAGTTGCGCGGCCGGAATGTGCCCCGCGTGGGCGGCCTGCACGAAGATCACCAGCGGCCCCGCGTAAGAAATCAATACTGCCAGGAAGCCCGCCACCCAGGCGGTGAGCGAGCCGTGTTGATGCGCCATGAATCTGTCCTTGCTATTTTTCTGCTACCGGATGTTCCTCGCGAGCGCAGGAACGCGGCCGCGATGAAAGGGCAAAAACGGCTCGGCGCCTGCGGAAGACCAGCCTCCGAAGGCGCCAACCCGGCCACTGCGGCAGCCGTCGCCGCTGCCGGATCCGATCTTATATGCTGCGCGAGACGACCGGCGCGCCATGCTTTTCCAATGCCGCCCTTACCGCGCCGCGATAGCGCAGGATGAACACGCCGATGGCCAGCGCCGCCACCAGCCCAGGTACGGCAAAGACCAGGAAGTTCATGGACAGCGGCAGCGACGCAGCCATCAGCCAGCCACCCAGCAAGGGACCGACGATGGCGCCGGTGCGCCCCACGCCGGAGGCCCAGCCCAGGCCGGTGGAACGGATCGCCTGGGGATAGAACTGGGCGGTGTTGGCATACAGCAGGATCTGGGTGCCGATGGTGGTGGCGCCGGCAATGATGATGAGCAGGTAGAGCATGGCCATCGGGCTATTGAAGCCCAGCAACGCAATGGCCACCGTCCCCAGCGCGAAGAAGCCCAGCACCACCTTGGGCAGCGTGAAACGATCGCCCAGCCAGCCACCGCTGATGGCGCCGACCACGCCGCCGAAGTTCAGCGCCAGCAGGAAGGACAGCGACGAACCGAGGCTGTAGCCGGCGTTGGCCATCAGCTTGGGCAACCACGAACCCAGTGCATAGACCATCAGCAGGCAACAGAAGAAGGACAGCCAGATCATCAGCGTGCCCACGGCGCGCTGATGCCTGAACAGGTCCAGCATGGGCACGCCCGCGCCCTTGGCCTCGGCCTGTACCAGCTGCACATCGGCGTCGATGCGCACCTGCGGGGCCACCTGCGCCAGCATGGAGCGGGCAATATCGTCCTTGCCATGGCGCAGCAGGAAACCGACCGACTCCGGCAGCTTCCAGAGGATCACCGGCAGCAATACCAGCGGCACGGCAGCGGCAAAGAACATCGATTGCCAGCCGAAGCGCGGCAGCATGTAGATACCCAGGCCGGCGCACAACACCCCGCCCAGCGAGTAGCCGCTGAACATGATGGCCACCAGCGTGCTGCGCAGGCGCTTGGGCGCGTACTCGTTCATCAGCGCCACCGCATTGGGCATCAGGCCGCCGCATCCCAGGCCGGCGATGAAGCGATAGACACCGAACTCGGTGGGCGTAGTGGCAAAGCCGCTGACGAAGGTCGACAGGCTGAAGAGGATGAAGCTGATGGCCACACCCTTCTTGCGGCCGATGCGGTCGGCCAGGGGGCCGAAGATGAAGGCGCCGAACATCATGCCGAACAATGCATAGCTGCCCAGCGCGCCGGCCTGCACCGGGCTCAGGCCCCACTCTTTCATCAGCACCGGCAGCACCGCGCCGTAGATGAAGAGGTCATAGCCATCAAAGATCAGCAGCAATGCGCATAGGCCCATCACCATCCAGTGGAAGCGCGTGAATGACGCGCCATCGATGATCTGGCCGACTTCCTGTGTTTTCATGAATCTCCTCCGTTGTATCGGTTGTATTGCGTCGTTATAAGTCTTGTTCTGGCGATACGTCGGGCTTCGGCCCGTTTCATTCTTATGGTCTTGCGTGGACAACTACAGTTCTGCGACAGCCTTGATCTCGATGATGTAGCCCGGCGCGCCGCCCAGCATGTGGGCGCCGATGGCGGTCCAGGGTGGCAGCGGGTGCGCGGTGAAGTAACGGTTACGCACCTTCATGAACAGCGGCAGGTCGCGCATGTCGGTGTGGAAGGTGGTCAGGTCCACCACATCGGCCAGGGTGGCACCGGCTGTCTCCAGGATCAGCTTGAGGTTCTCGAAGGCCTGCACGATCTGGGCCTCGCGGTCCTCCACCAGTTGCATGGCGAGGTCCCGCCCGATCTGGCCCGATACGTAGATCGTATTGCCCACCCGCAGCCCCGGGGCATAACCGATCCTGTCGTAGACCTCTTCCATTCCCCTGGGAATGATGGCTTGGCGTTCTGGCATGTTGTCTCCTTGTGTCGTTGTCCTGATCAACCGTTATCGCCGCCGGCCACCGGCAGCACCGCACCGGTGATGTAGCTGGCCTCGTCCGAGGCCATGAAGAGGATGGGGGCGATCTGCTCTTCCAGCGTGGCGTAGCGCTTGAAGAAGGTCGATCCGGTCACCTGCTGCACGGCCTCCTGCATCCACACCTGCTCCTGGGCGTTGTCGCCAGAGGCATTGCGCGGGATACGGCGCGGCGGCGCCTGGGTGCCGCCGGGTGCGGTAGCCACCACGCGGATGCCCTGCTCGCCATATTCCATGGCCAAGGCCATGGTCAGCGCATTGACACCGCCCTTGGCCGCCGAATACGGCACCCGGCGGATACCGCGCGTGGCATTGGAAGAGACATTGACGATGGTGCCGCCGCCCTGCGCCAGCAGCTGCGGCAGCACGGCATGGCAGCCATAGAGGGTGGGCATGAGCGAGCGGCGGATCTCGGCATCGATCTGGGCCGGTTCGAACTCGGCAAAGGGGCGCATGCGGATGGCGCCACCGACGCCGTTGACCAGGATGTCGATGCCACCGAAGGCCTGCACCGCGTAGGCCACGGCGGCCTGCGCGCCTTCGTAGGTCTCCAGGTCGGCGACAAAGCCGAGGCCGCGCCCGTCGGCGGCTTCGGCCGCGACCTCATGGACCAGGTCGGCGCGGTCCACCAGCAGCACGCGGCCGCCTTCGGCCGCGATGCCCAGCGCCACGCCGCGCAGGATGCCTTGTGCGGCACCGGTGACGACGGCCACGCGACCGGCGAAACGGTGCTTCATCGGTGCGCTGCTCATGCCGCCACGGCCACCGCGGCCGGCTGGCTGGTGACGAACTTCTCGTAGTGGAAGCTGGCCGGGACAATGCCATTGGCCTGGAAGTGCTTCTGCACGGCCTCCACCATCGGCGGCGGACCGCACAGGTAGACGTCCACGTTGCCATCATGCAGCACTGCCGCCGGCATGTGCTGGGTCACGTAACCCTGGCGCGGATGCGTGGTGGCGGGGTCGGCCACACAGGTGGTGAAGCTGAAGCCAGGCAGGCGTTGGGCATACTGCTCCAGTTGCTCCACCAGCACCAGGTCCTGGTCGCGGGTGACGCCGTAGATCAGATGGACAGGCTGGGCCAGACCCTGGGCCTGGCGCGCCAGTTCCTCCAGCATCGACAGGAAAGGCGCCAGCCCCGTGCCGCCGGCCAGCATCAGCAGCGGCCGGGTCACCGGGCGCAAATAGAAGCTGCCCAGCGGTCCCGTCATCTCCAGCGTCGTGCCGGCCTGGGCGCTGGCGAGCCAGCCGCTCATCAAGCCACCCGGCACGTTCTTGATCAGGAAACTCATGCGCGCATCGCCCGAGGCCGAGCTGAACGAGTAGGAACGGTGCTGGTCGCTGCCAGGCACGCCGATGTTGACGTACTGGCCCGGCAGGAAGGCCGGGGCATCGGCGCCGGTCTCCAGCGTCAGCGTGAAGGCGGCTTCGCCAAAGGTGGTGATGTCGGCCACCTTGCCGGCAAACCTGGCGGTGCCGGTCTTGCAGGCGCTGGACGGCACCGGCACGGCGACGACGCAATCCGATTGCGGCACCATCTGGCAGGTCAGCACCATGCCTTCGGCGGCCTCGTCTTCGTTGAGTGCTTCCTCGATGTAGTCGTCACCCAGGTCGTACCGGCCACTCTCGGCGCGGCATTTACAGGTGCCGCACACGCCGTCGGAACAATCCATGGGCAGGTTGATGCGCTGGCGGAAAGCCGCATCCAGTACTTTTTCCTTGGCGCCGCATTCGATGATGCGGGTGACCCCGTCTTCGAAGTTCAGGGCGATGCGATAGCTGCTCATCATGTGTCTCCTGCTGCCGGTCAGACGTGATAGACGTCGATGACCTGGCGGATATAGTCGTTCTTGAGCACGATCTTCTTGCGGGCGATCAGCAGGCCCCCGTCGACCTTGCGCAAGGTCGCCAGCACCGTGCCGAAGAAGTGGTCGGTGATCTTGTAACGATGGCTCAGGGTATGGAAGTTGTAGCGCACGTCCACGGCGTCGTCACGCTCATCCAGGATCTCCACGTTGGTGATCATGTGGTTGGTGCGCGGCTCCGGCATGGAGGCGCTGGAACGCTCGGTCTTGATGCGGAAGACGCGGTCTTCCAGGCCATCGCGATTGGGGTAGTACATCAGCGAGATCTGGCTGTTGGGGTCTTCGGTCAGCTGGTCGTCGTCGTCCCAGGCCGGCATCCAGTAGTCGACGTCGGTGGCATACAATTCCAGCCACGACTCCCATTGACGCTCGTCCAGGTAGCGCGCCTCGCGATAGAGGAAGGCACTGACGGTGCCATGATCGACAGGATTGGCGATGCTCATTGTTGTGCTCCTTGCCGTGCAGCGGCACGTTCCTTCTCGACAGCCTGGCGCATCTGCCCGGTCCAGTAGTGGTGCTGGCAGACGAACAGGCCTTCGTCCTCGCTGCGCTCGCCGCTCAGCAGCGGCTTCATGCCCATCTTGATGGCGTTCTCGTCGGGGCCATCCTTCCACAGCGGCGCGCCGCGGCTCATGTCGTTCCAGCGCACGGCCGAACCGGCATAGCCGGCCTGGCAGGCGCGGAATTCTTCCAGGTCATCGGCCGTGCCCATGCCGGAGACGTTGAAGAAGTCCTCGTACTGGCGGATGCGCACGCGGCGGTCTTCGGCGCTTTCGCCCTTGGGGCCGAAGCAGAAGATGCTGATCTCGGTCTTGTCCACGCTGATCGGACGGGCCACGCGGATCTGGGTACCGAACTGGTCCATCAGGAACACGTTGGGATACAGGCACAGGTTGCGGGTCTGGGCCACGATGGTGTCGGCACGGGCCTGGCCCACGCGGGCAGCCAGCTCCTCGCGCTGGTTCCAGATGGGGCGTACTTCCGGGTTCAGGGTATTGGTCCACAGCAGGATGTGGCCGTTCTCGAAGCCATAGACGCCGGCGACCGCCTTGCTCCAGTTGTTGGCATCGGTGGCCTTGGTGCCGCCTTCCTTGCGGCGGCTCATGGTGGCGCCGTAGTTCCAGTGCACGGTACTGACGTGGTAACCGTCGCAGCCGTTTTCCATCTGCATCTTCCAGTTGCCGTCGTAGATGTAGCTGGAGTTGCCGCGCAGGACTTCCAAGCCATTGGGGGCCTGGTCGACGATCTGGTCGATGATCACACGGGTCTCGCCCAGGTAATCCTCCAGCGGCATCACATCGGCATTGAGGCTGCCGAAGAGGAAGCCGCGGTAGTTCTGGAAGCGTGCCACCCGGGTCAGATCGTGCGAACCGTTCTGGTTGAAGGAGACCGGGTATTCGGTGGTCTTCTCGTCCTTGACCTTGAGCAGCTTGCCGGTATTGCCAAAGGTCCAGCCGTGGAAGGGGCAGGTGAAGCTGCTCTTGTTGCCGTGCTTGCGCCGGCACAGCATGGCGCCCTTGTGCGCACAGGCATTGATGACGGCATGCAGCTCCCCGTTCTTGTCACGGGTCACCACCACCGGCTGGCGGCCGATCCAGGTGGTGTAGTAGTCGTTGATGTTGGCGACCTGGCTCTCGTGGGCGAGATAGACCCAGTTGGACTCGAAGAGATGCTTCATCTCCAGTTCGAACAACTCGGGGTTGGTGAAGATGTCGCGGCGGCAGCGGAAGATGCCGTTGGCCTTGTCTTCCTGCAGGGCGGTCTCCAGCAGCTTCTCGAGATCGTCGTACTTGTCGGCGGTGGCAATGGTGTTCATGGTGCGGTTTCTCCAGGGTGCAAGCCTCCCCCGCGATGGCCAGCCATCGCGGCGTGTCAACAGGCAAGGGGAGGATTGGCGGGTAGTGCTTCAGACGCCGGGGCGCTAAGCCCCGGTGGCTCAGGCGGCCAGGCGTGGACGGTCGACGATCTGGTTGTCGGCGCCCTGGACCAGGGTGCTGAGCTTCATGTCGAAGACGATCTCGGCAAACGGGCCTTCCAGTCCTTCGGCCTTGATGCTGGCCGCATCGGTGCGCTCCACCAGGGGCGGCACCAGGCCTTCGCGGGTGGCGTAGGCGAAGTCGTCATAGATCAGCGGATCGCCATCGATGTTGATCTGGGTGGTCAGCTTGCGGTGGCCGTCGGCGCTGACGAAGAAGTGGATGTGCGCCGGACGGTTGCCGTGGCGGCCCAGTTCGTTCAGCAGGCCCTGGGTCGGACCGTCGGGCGGGCAGCCGTAGCCGGCCGGCACGATGCTGCGGAATTTGTAGCGGCCCTGGGCATCGGTGATGATGGTGCGGCGCATGTTGAAGGGACGCTGTTCGCCGGTCGGGTCGAAATGCGAATAGAAACCCTTGGTATTGGCATGCCAGACCTCGACCTTGGCGCCGGGGATGGGCTTGCCGTCGGCACCGTAGATGGTGCCGTGCATGATCAGGGTGTGGCCGGCCTTGTCGCTGCCGTCATCGAGGCGGGCATAGCGCTGCTCCACCGGCGCACCGGCCACGTACAACGGACCCTCGATGGTGCGCGGGGTGCCGTTGAGCACGCCCTGGGCGGCATCTTCGGCATCCATGCGCATGTCCAGGAAGCGGTCCAGGCCCAGGCCCGGCGAGAGCAGGCCGGCTTCGCTGGAGGCACCCAGGCGGTTCAGGTAGGCGATGCCGGCCCAGTATTCGTCCGAGGTGATTTCCAGGTCTTCGATGGTCTTGAACAGGTCCGAGAGGATGCGATGCACGATCTGCTTGGTGCGCGGGCTGCCACCGTCGGTGTCCAGGCCGCTGGCCAGGCGCAGGAAGTCTTGTACTTCGGGGGTGCTGAAAATCTTGGCTGCCATGTGTGTCTCCTGTTTGATTTGTTGGAAGGAAAAAAGCGCTCTACTCAGCCCGCCAGCTTGGCCGGCCTGACTGCGGTAATCGATGCTCCTTGCTTGCGGTCGCGCCGGAAGTATTGCACGCGGTCTTCGTCCAGCGCGATCCCCAGTCCCGGACCCTGCGGCACGGCCAGCTGGAAGTCCTGGTATTGCAGCGGCTGGGCGAGGATTTCCTCGGTCAGCAGCAGAGGGCCGAAGAGCTCGGTCCCCCATTGCAGTTCACGGAAGGTGGCAAAGGCATGGGCCGAGGCGATGGTGCCGATGGCGCCCTCCAGCATGGTGCCACCGTACAGCTCGATACCGGCGGCGTCGCCGATGGCGGCCACCTGCTGGGCCGCGCGCAGGCCACCGGACTGCTCGATCTTGATGGCGAAGACATCGGCCCCGCCAATACGCGCCAGCGCAAAGGCCGAGGCCGGGCCGGTCAGCGATTCGTCGGCCATCACGGCGATGGGGTACTTGCCCTTCAACCTCGCCAGTGCCTGTGCCGAGGCCACCGGTTGCTCGACCAGCTCGCAGCCGGCATCGACCAGGCCGGCCAGGCCGCGCTGGGCTTCCAGCTCGCTCCAGGCCGTATTCACGTCCACCCGCACCGCGCCGCGATCGCCCAGCGCCTTCTTGATGGCGGCCACATGGGCCACGTCAGCCTCGACGGTGCGGCGGCCGATCTTGAGCTTGAAGATGTTGTGGCGACGCTGGGCCAGCATGCGCTCGGCCTCATCGATGTCGCGGGCGGTATCGCCCGAGGCCAGGGTCCAGGCGATCGGCAGGCTTTCACGGGCACGCCCGCCCAGCAGTTGCGATACCGGCAGGCCGGTGCGCTGGCCCAGCGCGTCGAACAGTGCGGTCTCGATGGCGCACTTGGCGAAGCGGTTATCCTGGATGGCCTTGTTCAGGCGCGCCATGATGGCCGGGATCAGGCTGGCGTCGGCGCCCAGCAGCAGCGGCGCGAAGTAGGTATCGATGGCCAGCTTCATGCCCTCGGGCGATTCCGCGCCGTAGGCCAGGCCACCGATGGTGGTGCCCTCGCCCACGCCCACGGTGCCGTCCGAACAGTACAGGCGCACCAGCATCAGGGTCTGCCCATTCAT
>JAFAMT010000122.1 GCA_019233085.1 Herbaspirillum sp. | reverse complement strand
TCCAGCAGGGCGATATCCTGGGGCGTGGTGACGATGACCGCACCGGTGACCGGCACCTTCTGCGACAGCGTCAGCTGCACGTCGCCGGTGCCGGGGGGCATGTCGACGATCAGGTAATCCAGGTCGCGCCAGTTGGTCTGGTCCAGCAGTTGCTGCAGCGCCTGGGTGACGATGGGGCCGCGCCAGACCATCGGTTCGTCCGGATCGATCATGAAACCGATGGAGGAAACCTGCAGGCCGTGGTTCTCCAGCGGCTCCATGGTCTTGCCATCCTTGGTCTCGGGCTGGCCGGAGATGCCCATCATCATGGGCTGGGAGGGGCCGTAGATATCGGCATCCAGGATGCCCACGCGCGCGCCCTCGGCCGACAGCGCCAGCGCCAGGTTGACCGCCGTGGTGGACTTGCCCACCCCGCCCTTGCCGGAGGCGACTGCAATGATGTTCTTGACGTTGCTCTTGAGCTTGATGCCGCGCTGCACCGCATGGGCCACGATCTTGAACTGCACGTTGGCTTCCACGGCAGTCACGCCCGGCAGCTTGCCCAGGGCTTGTTCCACCTGCTGGCGGATGGGTTCCAGCTGGCTAGCCGCCGGGTAACCCAGCTCCACGTCCAGCAGCACGCGGCCGCCTTCGACACGGATATTGCGGGCTTCCTTGCCCCGGATCAGGTCCTTGCCGGTATTGGGGTCGATCACCTGCAACAGTGCCGCCTTGACCTCTTCCACTGTGATGCTCATTGTTTCTCCTTGCTCAGAACCCGCAAGTCTATCGCAATCGCGCCCGTGCCGCCCTGCGAGGGAATCAAGCCAAGTCCATCGGCAGGCGGATTTTGCTTGCAATGAAGCAACTACTGCGCCGGATCGCCGTCGACTGATAGAATAAGTCCCTTCGGCCATGCAAAACCCGGCCCTTTATCCACCCATCGCATCGTTCGTATTGCCAATGAGCACCTCAGCACCTCGCCAACTCTTCGTCACAACCGCACTCCCCTACGCCAACGGCGCGTTCCACATCGGCCACATCATGGAATACATCCAGGCCGATATCTGGGTCCGGTTCCAGCGAATGCAGGGCAATGAGGTGCACTTCGTGGGCGCCGACGATGCCCACGGTGCGCCCATCATGATCGCCGCCGAGAAGGCCGGCATCACGCCGCAGCAGTTCGTGGCCAACATCGCCGCCGGTCGCAAGCAGTACCTGGATGGCTTCCACATCGCCTTCGACAACTGGAGCTCCACCGACAGCCCGGAGAACCACGAACTGTCGCAGGAGATCTACCGCGCCCTGCGCGACGAGGCCAAGCTGATCTCGACCAAGACCATCGACCAGTTCTACGACCCGGTCAAGAACATGTTCCTGCCGGACCGCTACATCAAGGGTGAATGCCCCAAGTGCGGTACCAAGGACCAGTACGGCGACTCCTGCGAGAACTGCAGCGCTGTCTATGCGCCCACCGACCTGAAGAACCCGTACTCGACGCTGTCCGGCGCGACCCCGGTGATGAAGTCCTCGGAACACTTCTTCTTCAAGCTGTCCGACCCCAAGTGCGTGGAATTCCTGCGCGAGTGGGCGCTGGAGAGCAACCGCCTGCAGCCGGAAGTGGCCAACAAGGCCCGCGAATGGCTGGACGGCGAAGGCGGCCTGGGCGACTGGGACATCAGCCGTGACGCGCCCTACTTCGGCATCGAGATCCCCGACGCACCGGGCAAGTATTTCTACGTCTGGCTGGACGCCCCGATCGGCTACCTGGCCTCGCTGAAGAACTACTTCGGCAAGACCGGCCGCGATTTCGACGCCTTCATGGCCGATGAGAAGACCGAGCAGTACCACTTCATCGGCAAGGACATCACCTATTTCCACACCCTGTTCTGGCCTGCCATGCTGAAATTCGCTGGCCGCAAGACGCCCAACAACGTCTTCGCGCACGGCTTCATCACGGTCAGTGGCGAGAAGATGTCCAAGTCGCGCGGCACTGGCATCTCGCCGCTGCGCTACCTGGATATCGGCATGAACCCGGAATGGCTGCGCTACTACATCGCCGCCAAGTTGAACGCCAAGGTCGAGGACGTGGACTTCAACCCCGATGACTTCGTCGCCCGCGTCAACGCCGACCTGATCGGCAAGTACGTCAACATCGCCAGCCGTGCTGCCGGCTTCATCGCCAAGCGCTTCGAAGGTCGCGTGTCGACCCAATGGGCGACTGCCGACGACGCCTTCCTGGCCAAGCTGCGTGGCGTGGCCGACGAGATCCGCAGCCTCTACGAGCAGCGTGAATACGGCAAGGCCCTGCGCCTGGTGATGGAACAGGCCGACGCCATCAACGCATACGTGGATGCCAACAAGCCCTGGGAACTGGCCAAGGACACGGCCCGCGACGCGCAACTGCACGAAGTCTGCAGCCGCCTGCTGGAAGCATTCCGCATCCTGACCATCTACCTCAAGCCGGTGCTGCCGCAGCTGGCCGCGCAGGTGGAAGCCTTCTTCAAGGTGCAGCCCTTCCAGTGGAGCGACGTGACCGTGCCGCTGGCCGATGGCCATGTCATCAATGCCTACTCGCACCTGATGCAACGCGTCGACCCCAAGATGCTCGATGCCCTGTTCGAGGCGCCGGAAGCCCCCGCTGCCCCTGCAGTGGAAGAAAGCGCCATCGAGGAACTGGCCCCGGAAATCTCCATCGACGACTTCGCCAAGATCGACCTGCGCATCGCCAAGATCGTCAACTGCGAAGCCGTGGAAGGCTCCACCAAGCTACTGCGCCTGACCCTGGATGCCGGCGAAGGCCGCACCCGCAATGTCTTCTCCGGCATCGCCTCGGCCTACAAGCCGGAAGAGCTGGTCGGCAAGCTGACCGTGATGGTGGCCAACCTGGCGCCGCGCAAGATGAAGTTCGGCGTCTCCGAAGGGATGGTGCTGGCGGCCTCGGCCAAGGACGAGAAGGCCAATCCGGGCATCTACGTGCTCAACCCGTGGCCGGGTGCCGAGCCGGGCATGCGGGTGCGCTAAGGCGCAGCCGGCCTGAAGGGAGTCTCCAGCATGGACCTGCTCATCCGCGAAGCCACCTCCGAG
>JAFAMT010000187.1 GCA_019233085.1 Herbaspirillum sp. | reverse complement strand
GTCGTGGTCTTGCCGGCGCCGTTGGCGCCGATCAGCGTCACCAGTTCGCCTTCGTTGACTTCCAGGGCGATGCCCTTGACGGCCTGGATGCCGCCGTAGGCCACCGAGAGGCCTTCTACTTTAAGAATATTCGTTGTCATGTCTTGTGCTCTCGCTAGCTGCTTGGAGGCTGTTCTGAAATCAATCAACTACCGTTCGGACTGAGTAGGCCATTGATGGCCGTATCGAAGACACGGCTGCGCGCTCCTTCGATACGCGGCTGCGCCGCTACCCAGGACGAACGGTAAGTGGCTGCGTAACCGATTTCGAGGCCGCCATTAGTTAATGTCCCGCGCCGAGGTAGGCCTCGATCACCGCCGGGTTCTTCTGCACATCCGCCGGCACCCCTTCGGCAATGGGCTTGCCGTAGTCCAGCACCGTGATGCGGTTGCACAGGCCCATCATCAGCTTCACATCGTGTTCGATCAGCAGGATGGTCTTGCCCTCGGCCTGGATCTTCACCAGCAGCTCGCGCAGACCCAGCTTCTCGGTGGCGTTCATGCCGGCGGCCGGTTCGTCCAGCGCCAGCAGTTGCGGATCGGTCGCCAGCGCGCGGGCGATCTCCAGGCGACGCTGGTCGCCATAGGACAGGTGGCGCGCCGTGCGCTTGGCGAACTGGCCGATGCCCACGAAGTCCAGCAGCTGCTGCGACTTGGCGCGGATGGCCGCTTCCTCGTCACGCGCGGCCTTGTGGCGGAATACTGCACCGAACACGTTCTGCTTGGTGCGCACGTGGCAACCCACCATCACGTTCTCCAGCACCGTCATCTCGCCGAACAGGCGGATGTTCTGGAAGGTGCGCGCGATGCCGGCCTTGGCCACTTCATGCGGGGCGCTGGGCGAATAGGGCTTGCCGGCCAATTCGAAGGTGCCGGTATCGGGCTGGTACAGGCCCGTGATCACGTTGAAGAAGGTGGTCTTGCCGGCGCCGTTGGGGCCGATCAGGCCATAGATCTGGCCGCGCTCGATGGTGATGCCCACGCCGTTCAAGGCTTGCAGGCCGCCGAAACGCTTGCTGACGTCGCGGATCTTGAGCAGTGTCTGTGTCATCTGGTTCTCTCCTGCTTAGGCTTTGACTTCGCCGGTCGTGCCGACTTTGGTATGGTCCGCTTCGGGACGGTCTTCATGGCGTGGCGAGGGCCACAGGCCCGCTGGACGGGTCAGCATGATGATCACCATGGCCAGGCCGTAGAGCAGCTGGCGCAGCACTTCGGCATCGATCCAGACACGGCCGAAAATGGCCATCTGCAGCGGTTCCACCACGTGGCGCAGCACCTCCGGCAGCGCCGCCAGGATCACCCCACCCAGCACCACGCCGGGGATGTGGCCGATGCCGCCCAGCACCACCATGGCCAGCACGGCGATGGATTCGGTCAGCGAGAACGACTCCGGCGAGACGAAGCCCTGGAAGGCGCCGAACATGGCGCCGGACACGCCACCGAAGGACGCGCCCATGGCAAAGGCCAGCAGCTTGATGTTGCGGGTATTGATGCCCATCGCCTTGGCGGCGATCTCGTCCTCGCGGATGGCGACCCAGGCGCGGCCCAGGCGCGAGTCCTGCAGGCGCACCGAGAAGAAGATCACGCCGATGCACAGCAGCAGGAACAGGAAGTAATAGGCATTGACCGAGGGCGTGCTCAGGCCGAACACCTTCACCATCGAACCCGAACCCGGCTCGCCGGCCAGCGACACGCCGAACACCTTGATCGGGTCGATCAGATTGATGCCCTGCGGGCCGTTGGTGATGTTCACCGGGGCGTTGAGGTTGTTCATGAAGATGCGGATGATCTCGCCGAAGCCCAGCGTCACGATGGCCAGGTAGTCACCGCGCAGCTTCAGGGTGGGCGCACCCAGCAGGGCACCGAAGATGGCCGCGAACAGGCCCGACACCGGCACGATCAGCCACAGCGACAGGTGGATGCCGTTCTGCACGATCTCGGGGCCGCACAGCCACACCAGGAAATTGCCCACCGCCGGATAGGTATTGACGAAGGACTCGATCACCGCCGCGAACTGCGGCGAGGCCAGCAAGCCCGCCGTATAGGCGCCGATGGCGTAGAAGGCGATGTAGCCCAGGTCCAGCAGACCGGCGAAACCCACCACCACGTTCAGGCCCAGGGCCAGCATGATGTAGAGCAACGCCACATCCATGATGCGCACCCAGGAATTGCCGAACTGCTGGGCGATGAAGGGGAAGACGATCATCAACGCCAACAGGATCAGGAGGCTGATGCGCGCCTGCTGCGGATTGCGCTTCATGTCGAAAGATAGGAGAGCCATATGTCTTCTCTGTAGTTCTGTAGGGATGGAAGGAGGACTCAGGCGCGATCGGCCACGCGCTCGCCCATGATGCCGGAGGGGCGCAGGGTCAGCACGATGATCAGCACGATGAAGGCGAAGATGTCCTGGTAGTTGCTGCCCAGGAAGTCGCCGGTCAGGTCACCGATGTAACCGGCGCCCAGGCTCTCGATCAGGCCCAGCAGGATGCCGCCCAGCATGGCACCGTAGATGTTGCCGATGCCGCCCAGCACCGCCGCCGAGAAGGCCTTCAGGCCCGGCACGAAGCCCATGGCGAATTGCGCGGTGGAATAGTTGGCTGCCCACATCACCCCGGCGATGGCCGCCAGCGCGGCGCCGATGGCGAAGGTCACCACGATGACCTTGTTGGAATCCACGCCCATCAGGCCGGCGATACGCGGGTTCTCGGCGGTGGCGCGCATGGCGCGGCCCATCTTGGTCTTCTCCACGATCAGCACCAGGCCC
>JAFAMT010000081.1 GCA_019233085.1 Herbaspirillum sp. | reverse complement strand
TCACCCGCGAAGAAGTCGCGCAACGCCTGCTCGCCGAATTCCGCCGCTCCGGCTACGAGGGCGCCAGCCTGGCCAGCCTGTCGGCGGCCACCGGCCTGGGCAAGTCCAGCCTGTACCACTACTTCCCCAACGGCAAGGTCGATATGGGCCAGGCCGCCATGGAAGTGGCGGGTGCGTGGATGCAGGAGAGGGTGATTCCCCAGCTGCAGGCAGCCGGCGATCCGGAAAAGCGCATCAAGCGTTACTTTGCGGCCTTGAGCGAGTTCTACGGCAAGGGCACGCTGCCCTGCCTGACGGACCTCTTTACCATCGGCGAGGCGGCTGGTCATTTCCAGCAGCAGTTCCGCCAGCGCATCGGCCAGGGCGTCAAGCTCATCGCCGCGGTGCTGGAAGAAGCCGGCATCGCACCGGCCGAAGCCGCGCGCCGCGCCGAGGATGGACTGGTGATGTTGCACGGCGCGCTGGTGGTGGCGCGTGCGCAGGGCAATACGGCGGTGTTCGCGCGGACCCTCAAGTCCATCCCGACGATGCTGCTGGCGCCCCAGGAGGACTGAGCCGGGCCGCCTTCAGACCTGGCCGGGATGGGCGAAGCAGACGCGGTTGCGCCCGGCACTCTTGGCCAGATACAGCGCTTCGTCGGCGGCGTTGATCACGTCCTCGACACGGTGATGGCGTTCCCGTCGCAGGGTCGCCACGCCCACGCTGACCGTCACTACCCGCAAGGGGCTGGCGGCATGCACGATCAGGCGGCTGTAGACGGCCTCGCACAGCCGTTGCGCCATCAGCAACGCGCCATGTTCATCGGTCTGCTCCAGCAGCACCACGAACTCCTCGCCACCATAGCGGCCGGCATGGTCGGTCTGGCGGGGCAGGTTTTCCGAGAGCGCCTTGGCCACTTCCTGCAGGACGGTATCGCCCATCTCATGGCCATAGGTATCGTTGTAGAGCTTGAAGTAATCCACATCGATGAACAGCACCGAGAAGCTGGCACTGGGGTTGCGCTGGCAGCGCTCCCAGGTGGCCAGCAAGGCCTCGTCCAGCGAGCGCCGGTTCAACAGGCCCGTGAGGCTGTCGGTACGGGCCAGTTCTTCCAGCCGCTTTTCGGCCGTGACCCGCTTGCGCAATTCCTGGCGCACATGCATGAGCAGCATCGTGGCCAGGGCCGCAAAGGCCGCCAGCGACAGCAGCACCGCATAGAGCGTCTCGCGCCAGCTCTTGAAGATGGCCTGTTCGGCGCGCCCGACGAAGACGATCAGCGGCGAACCCGGAATGCGCCGGAAGGTGTAGAGGCGCTCCACGCCGTCGTTGGTTGCGCGTGCGAAGAAGCTGCCGTCGTCTTCGGACAGCATGGACTTGAGGCGCTGGAAATTGGCGTTGTTACCGAGGTCGCGGCCGATGACGTCGGCCTTGTAGGGCACCCGCATATAAGCCACGCCCTCGTCCGAATAGAGCGAGATCACGCCATCCTTGCCCAGGGCCAAGCCCATGAAGAGATCGCGGAAGTAGGCCAGGTCCAGCGCCATGACCACGATGCCGTCGAAGCTGCCATCCTCGCGTGAGAGCCGCTTGGACAGCACCACCACCGGCAGCTCGTTGCCCAGGCTGGCCTGGATGGGGCGGGAAATGTAGAGGCCGGTCTCGGGATGCTCGCGATGCACCGTGAAGTAGGCACGGTCGGCGTAGTTGGGGCGCGCCTGGGTGACGCTGCGGCGCGACGTGGCACGTACTTGCCCCTGGGCATCGATGATGGCCATGACCGTGATGTGGCTGGCGTTGGCGGTGCTGCCGAACAGATAGGCATAGCTCTGGCTCTCCGGCAGTGGTTTGCTGCCCAGCGGATGCTGGTAGCGGTAGGCCAGGGTATCGAGCGACAGGGAGAGCATCTCGATATTGCGGGAAATGGCGCGCTGGGCGATGAGCGTGACGTTGCTGGCATTGGCCACGGCGGCAAGGCGGATCTGCCGGTAGCTCTGGTACAGCGTGCTGGCACAGATGGCGGCGACCATCAGTACCGCGATGATCAGGATCATCGCCAGATATTTCTTCAACTGCTTGATTTTATTTCCCCCCGGAGAATACAGGCGCAATTAACGCACAGATCAGAAGCCCGATCCAGCTTGCCAGAAGGAAACGTAGAATGCCTGCAACAGAGCCTGAACTGCCGTGCCGCACTTCCTGTCTGACGGGACAGCACGCCATGCTTCATGATCAAATGCGAACGCCGGCGCCATGCAAACGCCGCTTACGGGAGGGCCCCTGAACATCAAGCACACCATCCAGCGCGACCTGGCGATCCTGTGGGCCTTCATCGCCCTGATCGCCCTGCTGCTCGCTTTCCTGCTGTGGCAACTCAGTCGCCAGGGAGCGGCCGCCCAGGTGGCCCAGGCCAGCCGGCAGTCGGTCCTCACTTGCGCCGCCATGGGCGCGGGCCTGGCCCATGCGTTGGCCGGCGGTGCCGGCACGGCATCGTCGCAGACGGTGATGCAGGCGGTGATCGACCTGGCCTTGCGCGACCAGCCCGGCGTCGAAGGCGGTTTCTGGCGCGAGCCCGATGGCGTCATCGCCTATGCCTTCCCCACCTACGACGGCAGCGGCATCAAGCGCGATGCACCCGGCGCCGAGATGGAACGCATCGGTGCGACCGCCCGGCGCGCCCTCGATGGTAATGCCAGCATCACCGATGTGCGCCCCGGACTGCGCGAGGCGGTGGTATTCGCTGCCTGTCCGGTCACGGCGGCAGAGCCGCACATTGCTGCCTGGACGCTCAAGCGCGTCCCGGTGATGAGCGCCTCGGTGCTGGACCAGCTGCTGCTGGCCATTGCCCTGTTGCTGGGTTTCGTGATCGCCTCCGGCCTCTGGCTGGGCGCGACCCTGTCGCGCTGGCGCGGCCAGTCCGAACGGCTGGCCACGCAGCTGGCGCAGTCGGAGCGTCTGGCCACGCTGGGCCGGGTCGCCGCCGGCATGGCCCATGAAATCCGCAATCCCATCGGCACCATGCGCATGAAGGCCGAAAACGCGCTGGCCGCGCCGCCGCAGGTGCGCGAGGCGCGCGTAACCAGTGCGCTCGAAACAGTGGTGAGCCAGACCGAGCGGCTCGATACCCTGGTGAGCAGTCTGCTGGCGCTGTCCCAGCCATTCCAGGTACAGCGCCAGGAGGTCGACCTGCGCCACTGGCTGGCGCAGCAGCGCGAGACCCACGCTGAACTGGCCGCGCGCAGCGGGGTGCAGATCGTGGTCACCGTCGACGACGCCAGTCTTGCTGCCCCTGACATCGCCGCCACCTTCGATCCGCTCCAGATGGCGCGTGTCTTCGACAACCTGCTGCTCAATGCGCTGGCTCATTGTGGTCACGGTGGACAGATCGAGATCGGCGCCCGTCGTCTTGGTACGGCGCGCCTGCTGCTCTGGGTGGCCGACGACGGGCCCGGAGTCCCGGTCGAGTTGCGCCAGACGCTGTTCGATCCCTTCGTCAGCCAGCGTAGCGGCGGCACCGGGCTGGGCCTGGTGCTGGCGCGCGAGATCGTGCAGGCGCACGGTGGCCGGATCACGCTGGTTCCCGCCCCGCAAGGGGCACGTTTCGAGATGGAGTTGCCGTGGCACGTATCCTGATCGTCGATGACGATATCGCCTTTCGCGGCAGCCTGGCCGAGACCGTTGCCGACCTCGGCCATGAGGTGCTGGAAGCCGGCAGCACCGCCGCCGGTCTCCGGTTGCTGGCGGCGCATGCGGTGGACGTCGCCTTTGTCGACCTGCGCATGCCGGATGAAGACGGCCTGGTCTTCCTGCAGCGCGCACCGGACATCGCCAGCGTTGCGTGCATCATGCTGACCGCCTACGCCAGCGGCGACAACACCATCGAGGCGATCCGCCTGGGAGCCTTCGATCACCTGACCAAGCCGGTATCACGCGCCGCGCTGGTGGACACCCTGGAGCGCGCCTTGCGCCAGGCTGCCGCGGCGTCGCCCGAACCTGCCGATGGGCAGGCGCCACCCGCCAGCGAACGCAACCAGCTCATCGGCGACAGCCAGGCCATGCGCCAGGTCTTCAAGCAGATCGGCCGCGCAGCCACCAGCGACGCCACCGTGCTGGTCCTGGGTGAGACCGGTACCGGCAAGGAACTGGTCGCGCGTGCCCTGCATCGCAACGGGGCACGGGCCGCGCGCCCGTTCGTGGCGGTCAATTGTGCTGCCATCCCGGCCGAGCTGATCGAGAGCGAACTGTTCGGCCACGTCAGAGGGGCGTTCAGCGGTGCCACCGCCAACCGCGTCGGCCGCTTCGAGCAAGCCGATGGCGGCACCCTGTTCCTGGATGAAATCGGCGACATGGCATTGCCGACCCAAGCCAAGATCCTGCGCGTGTTGCAGGAACGTGAGCTCACCCCCGTGGGCGCGCACACGTCCCTGAAGGTGGATGTGCGCGTCATCGCCGCTACCCACCGCGACCTGCCGCAGGAGATCCGCGAGGGGCGCTTTCGCGAAGATCTCTGGTATCGCCTGCAGGTGTTGTCGATCAAGGTGCCGCCATTGCGCGAGCGCCTGGGCGATATCCTGCCCATTGCCGAACACTTCCTGCGCGAGCAGGCCGGCGACACGCCCAAGTACATCAGCCCGGCCGCCGCGCGCCGCCTGCTGCAGCACGGCTGGCCGGGCAACGTGCGTGAATTGCGCAATACCATCGAGCGGGCGGCGGTGATGAGCCATGGTGCCTGCATCGAGCCCGAGCACATCGAGTTGCCTGGCGCGCCCGTGTTCGGCACGCCCGCCGATGTGGCCATCGACTGGGATGGAGAGCTGGCCGTGGCGGTCGCGCAGGTCGAGCGGGTGATGGTGCAACGCGCCTTGCACGCGGCCAACGGCAACCGCGCCGAGGCCGCACGCCGGCTGGGCATCTCGCGCCAGCAGCTCTATCGCAAGCTGGAGGGACAGGAGCCCCCGGCCGGCTAGTGGCGGGGTCACAGGCTTTGCCCCAGGGGCCGGGGCGGGATCAGTTGGAGCCGGTGTAGCGCGGTGCCGGCGTATTGGCCGAGAGCCTGCCCGTCAGGTACTGGCGGGCGCT
Source organism: Herbaspirillum sp. (assembly GCA_019233085.1). Classification (GTDB taxonomy): domain Bacteria; phylum Pseudomonadota; class Gammaproteobacteria; order Burkholderiales; family Burkholderiaceae_D; genus Herbaspirillum. The sequence goes on along the minus strand of JAFAMT010000081.1, from coordinate 5,856 downwards.
GTCGAAACGCTTCCAGGCCTCTTCGTCGTGCAGCGATGGGATGGTGACCAGCTCACCGCGTTCGAATCCGACCAGGGCGGCATCGACCATCTGCTCGGCCGACATGACGATGGCCGGGTCCAGGTGTTCCAGCGGCAGCCCGCCGGTGGCCCAGAATTCGGTGGCCGTCGCGCCCGGCAGCACCGCTTGTACCTGTATGCCCTTGGCGGCCAGCTCGTGGTGCAGCGACTGCGAGAAGGCCAGCACGAAGGCCTTGCTGCCGCCATAGACCCCATTGAGCACTTCCGGCGCCACGCCGACGATGGAAGAGATATTGATGACGGCACCCCGACCGCGTGCGACGAAACCCGGCACCGCGGCGTAGGTCAGGCGGGTCAGTGCGGTGACGTTGAGGGCGATCATGCCGGTCATGTGATCCACGTCGCTTTGCAACAGGGGCGTGTGGGTACCGATGCCGGCGTTGTTGACCAGCAGGGTGATGCTGGCGTCGCTGCGCAGCTTCTGTTCCACCAGGGCCAGCGAGGCGGCCTGGCCGAGGTCGGCCTCCAGCACTTCGACGTTGCGCCCGCTCTGGGTGGTGATGCGTGCGGCCAGTGCGTTGAGGCGGTCGCGATTGCGCGCCACCAGGATCAGGTCGTACCCCAGGCCTGCCAGGCGATCGGCATAGATGGCGCCGATGCCGGAGGAGGCGCCGGTGATGAGGGCAGTACCGCGATGGGTCTGGGTGTGCAGCTGGGTCATGATGTTCTCCGTTGAGGTGGGGTGTCGATGGAGTGCATCTTAGGCCGCTTGCCGACTTCCTGAATGACGTATATGGTACTGTTTTAAGACATCATCGAAGGAGCCTGGACATGCACCACATCGGCTATCTGCTCACCGAAGGATTCCAGATCATGGGGCTGGCCACCCAGGCTGTCTTCGAACATGCCAACGAGGCTGCCGGCGAGGAGTTCTATCGCATGCGCAACTACTCGGTCGAAGGCGGCGAGGTGTCGTCCTCGCTGGGGATGCGGGTGAGCACCGAGAAAGCCACGGCCAGCGCCACCATCGATACCTGGGTCGTCTGTGGTGTGGCCAATCCGCTGGAGTTTCCGGCCAGTGCCGCGGAGCGCGCCTTCCTGCAGCGTGCCGCCAAGAAGGCCAGGCGCATTGCCGGCATCTGTACCGGTGGCTTCGTGCTGGCCGAGGCCGGCCTGCTGGCGCGGCGCCGGGCCACCACGCACTGGGCCTTCGCCCAGGCGATGCGGGCGCGCTTCCCCGAGATCCAGGTTGAGGACGACCGTATCTACATCGTCGACGGCGCCCTGTGGACCTCGGCCGGCATGACCGCCGGGCTGGACCTGGCCCTGGCCATGGTGGGCAAGGACCTGGGTGACGAGGCCGCGCGCAGCGTGGCGCACAAGATGGTGATGCACCAGCACCGTGCCGGTGGCCAGTCGCAGCACTCCGAGATGCTGGCGCTGGCACCCAAGACCGACCGCATCCAGGATGCGCTCAACTACGCCCGCAGCCATCTCAAGCGTGCCTTGACGGTGGAAGAACTGGCCGCGCAGGCCAACCTCAGCGCGCGCCAGTTCACCCGCGTCTTCACCGCCGAGACCGGCCTGTCGCCGGCCAAGGCCATCGAAGGCCTGCGCCTGGAAGCGGCGCGGCTGATGATCGAGCAGAGTCGCCACCCGCTGGAAGTGGTGGCGCGCGAGACCGGCTTTCGCGATCGCCGTCACATGCGCGAGGTGTTCTTGCGCGGCTTCGGCGTGGCGCCGCAATCCCTGCGGCGCGAGGGCCGGGCCTGAGCCTAGTGCCCGGCGCTGCTGGAAAAGACGTTGATGACCATCACCCCCGCCACGATCAGCGCGATGCCTGCCACGGCCGGCCAGTCCAGGCGCTGCTGGTGGATCAGCCAGGCAGCCAGCGTGACCAGCACGATGCCCACGCCGGACCAGATCGCATAGGCGACGCTGGTGGGCATGGTGCGCAGGGTCAGCGACAGGCAGTAGAACGAAACGCCATAGCCCAGCACCACGATGAGGGCGGGCCAGAGGCGCGTGAAGCCTTGCGAGGACTTCAGCGCGGTGGTGGCGATCACCTCGGCGACGATGGCGACCGCCAGGCTCAGGTAAGCGGGCATGCGGGATTCTCCTGTGGATAAGTCAAGTGTTCAAGGCCGGCCTGCGAGCGTGGCAGGGTCGCCCGCATGATGCCGCACGGGTGGTGATCTTGTCCTGCCTGGCCTGGCGTCGATGGACCATGATTGACCGCGATTGACCACGATAAGCTCCCCGCATCACCCCGATGTGTTTGCTGCGGACAGTGTCCGGCAGCGGACGGGAAGGTGTTGCGGGAACGGACACCTGCCCAGGCGTTGGATTTGCAAGTCATTGATTCATAAGGACTTCATGGCAGGCACGGGGTTTGCAAAAGAGGCAGTACCCTGCTCACCCCAAAGGAGTTGCCATGCACCGTTCTTCCATCCTCCCCCGCTCGCTGGCGGCCACATCGGCCCTGGCCCTGACCCTGACCCTGCTGGGTTCCATGGCGGCATCACAGGCCCAGGCATTGCCGCCGGCACCGCCCGCGCCGCCACCGGCCACCTACGCGGCCGCGTTGACGTCCCAGGCCGCGCTGACCGAGGGACGCGTCAGTCGTCTGCTGATCAATCCCTATGGCGAAGTCGATGGCCTGCTGATCGGCGAACGCACCGTGGTCAAGTTCCCGCCGCACCTGTCGCAGGCGCTGCAGGCAGCGGTCAGGCCCGGACAGGCGGTACGAGTATTCGGCCAGGGCGAGGCGGCCGGCGTCATCAAGGCCGATGCCATCGTCAACCTGGCCACCGGCCAGACCGTGATCGACCGGCCGCCCGCCCCCGAGGCTGGCGCGCCATTGCCACCGCACCTGCGCGCGGCGCAGTTGCGCCAGATGGCGGTGCGCGGCAAGATTGCCCTGGTCCTGACCGGTCCGCGCGGCGAAGCCAATGGCGTGATCCTGGATGAGGGGAGCATCGTGCGCTTCGCACCCGACAGCATACGCACGCCGCTGGAACCTGGCGCGTCGTTTGCTGCCAATGGACTGGGTACCCGCAACGAGCTTGGCACGGCCATCGAAGCCATCGATGTCGGTGCCAGCGCCGATAGCCTGCAACCCTTGTACAGCCGCGTGCGATGATACCGCCCCGGCTAGCAGCCGATCCGTGCCGGCCTGCCGCTGGCGCGGATTTCCTTTCCCATTTTTTACTAAAGAAAAAGAAACCATGTCGCCCAAAGTCCTTCCCATCGTCTTCCTGCTCGTCTCCAACGTCTTCATGACCTTCGCCTGGTACGGCCACCTCAAGTTCGAGAACCGGCCGCTGTACCTGGTGATCCTGGTCAGCTGGCTCATCGCCCTGGCCGAGTACTGCTTTGCCGTGCCGGCCAACCGCATCGGCCACGAGGTCTACAACGCCGCCGAACTCAAGACCATGCAGGAAGTCATCACGCTGGTGGTGTTCTCGGTGTTTTCCGTGTTCTACCTGGGCGAGCAGTTCACCATCAACCACCTGGTCGGCTTTGCCTTCATCTGCCTGGGCGCCTTCTTCATCTTCAAGGGTCCGATAGGATGAGTACCCACAGCACATCGGTGGCCTGGCTGGCGCGGCTGAACTTCTGCCTGGCCGACGTGCGCGACGGCCTGGGGCCGTTCCTCGGGGTCTTCCTGATGGGCCAGGGCTGGGCCGCCGACGATATCGGCTATGTGATGACGCTGGGCGGCATCGCCGGGATGCTGGCCACCACGCCGGCCGGTGCCCTCACCGACGCGGTGCGCGCCAAGCGCCTGGTGGTCGGGCTCGGTTCGGTGCTGGTGGTGGCCGGTTCGCTGTTGCTGCTAGTCGCGCCCGGTTTCACCGTCACTGCCATCTCCCAGGTCGGCACCGGCATCGTCGGGGCCGTGATCGGCCCGGCCATCGCCGGCCTGACGCTGGGCATCGTGGGCCAGCAGGGCTTGCCCGCGCAACTGGGCCGCAACGAGGCCTGGAACCACGCCGGCAATGTCGTCTCGGCGGCATTGGCCGGCGCCTGCGGCTACTACTGGGGCTTGCCGGCGGTGTTTGTGTTGATGGCCCTGATGGCACTAGCCTCGCTGCTGTGCCTCTCGCGCATCCGGCCCGAGGACATCGACCACGACGTGGCGCGCGGCCTTGATCCGCTGCGTGCAGCCGATGCCGATGCCGCCCAGGTGTCCACCTGGCGCCTGCTGGCGGGTTCGCGACCGCTGATGCTGCTGGCCTTGGCGATGATGCTGTTCCATCTGGCCAATGCCGCCATGCTGCCCTTGCTGAGCCAGTCGGTGGTCGCGCGCGGCGGGGCCGATCCGGCCCTCTACACGGCACTGACGGTGATCGTGGCGCAACTGGTGATGATCCCCGCGGCACTGCTGGCGGGGCGCTTCGCGCAGCAGCGTGGTTACTGGCTGCCGATCACCATCGCCCTGCTGGTCTTGCCCGTGCGTGGCCTGGTGGCCGGTGCCTGGGATTCAGCCTGGGCGCTGTTGCCGGTCCAGATCCTCGATGGCGTGGGAGCGGGTTTGCTGGGCGTGGCCTTGCCGGGCTCGGTAGCGCGCATCCTGCAGGGCAGCGGCCATATCAACATCGGCCTGGGCGCGGTGACCACGCTGCAGTCGGTCGGCGCCGCGCTCAGTCCGGCCCTGGCCGGCATGGTGGCGCAGCGCCATGGCTATGGCGCCGCCTTCGCGGTGCTGACCGTGATCGCCTTGCTGGCCCTGCTGGCGTGGTGGACGCTGGCCGAGCGCCGCGCCCACGATCTACACGCCACCGCATCGCCGGAGGCGGCCAGCCGATAGCGCTGCGACTCAGTCCTTGTCCGGCCGGCGCAGCTCGACGAACTGGCGCGGTGACCAGGGGCGCAGCGCCACGATCATCGCCGAGCCCGTACGTCGCGTCAGCGGCAGTGCCAGGTCCTGCTGGTGGGCCGCCAGGAACTCGGCCGAGAGCCGGTTCATGGCGCGCTGGATGGCCGCATTGCTCTGCTCGGACAGGGTGCCGCTGACCATGATCATCTTTTCCCCCGGCTGGTCGAAGTGGGAATTGAAGAAATCATTGCGCAGCTGGTCGCGGAAGTATTGCTGGATCGGGCCACCCGGCAGCCAGGTGAAGTCCGGCGACACCCGCACGCGGATGCGGTTGTTGGGCATCAGGTCGAGGATGCCCAGCTTGTCCAGCCGCGCCAGCTGGCGGATGACCTCGGCGCGGCTGAGCGCAAAGGTGTCCACCATCTCCTCCAGCGACCACTGGTGTAAGGCATGCACGGCCACCAGCAGCAGGCGGGGATCGGCCACCAGCTTCTTTTCCTGCTCCACCGTCAGGCGCGTGGGCACTGGCTGCTCGGCCGCGATCATGCGTGCCAGGTCGCTGATCTGCATGCCCAGCAGGGTACAGATCTGGTCCAGCCGCTCCAGCGTGAAACTGCGCTCGGCGAAGACGCGCTTGATGCTGGCTTCGCTCAGTCCCAGTGATTTGGCCAGCTGCGCATAGGTGATACCGCGCGCCTTGAGGACGTTCTTCAATGCATTGACCAGCGATTCGGCCTGGGCCATGTTCTTCCCCCGTTCACGTGATGATGTCCGGCGGTATTGTATTTCGATACCAATGGCCACGGAAATCGCATTTTCCGATGAAGTGCTCAACAACAGCGGCGGCCTTGGCTACAGTGCGTTCCGTCGTCGCACCAACACCGCGGCGACAACGCAACGAACAAGATCAATCATCCATGTTTTCGAGGAGCCCATCATGAAGAATCCCCTGCTGCGTCACCTGACCCTGTCCTGCACCCTGGTTGCTGCCTTGCTGGCCGCGCCGGTCCATGC
>JAFAMT010000069.1 GCA_019233085.1 Herbaspirillum sp. | reverse complement strand
AAACCCTGCCTGGATTCGCTCTACACCATTCCGATACCATTCGGACTGAGTAGGCCCTCCAGGGCCGTATCGAAGGCGCACAGACGGTGAGCCTTCGATACGCAGCTGCGCCGCTACCCAGGACGAACGGTGGGTAGCGGCGCAGGCAAATCCTGCCTGGGATCGCTCTACATCATTCCAATACCGTTCGGACTGAGTAGGCCATTCAGGGCCGTATCGAAGGCGCACAGACGGTGGGTCTTCGATACGCGACTGCGCCGCTACTCAGGACGAACGGCAGGTAGCGACGCAGGCAAATCCTGCCTGGATTCGCTCTACACCATTCCGATACCGTTCGGACTGAGTGGGCCCTTCAGGGCCGTATCGAAGGCGCACAGGCGGCGGGCCTTCGATACGCGGCTGCGCCGCTACTCAGGACGAACGGCAGGTAGCGACGCAGGCAACACTGCCTGGGATCGCTCTACATCATTCCAATACCGTTCGGACTGAGTAGGCCCTTCAGGGCCGTATCGAATGCGCACAGACGGTGGGCCTTCGATACGCGGCTGCGCCGCTACTCAGGACGAACGGCCGGTAACAACGCAGGCAAACCCTGCCTGGATTCGCTCTACACAATTCCAATACCGTTCGGACTGAGTAGGCCCTTCAGGGCCGTATCGAAGGCGCACAGACGGTGGGCCTTCGATACGCGGCTGCACCGCTACTCAGGACGAACGGTAGCCAGGCATACGGCCCGACATCAACGTCATCAGAAATCAAGCTGCGCCGATACCACCAGCATGCGTCCCGCGCCAGTCCCCGCGTAGCCGTTCTGCATGACCCAGTAATTCTTGTCGAACAGGTTTTCCAGATTGGCGCGGTAGGTGACGGTCTTCTCGCCCAGGCGGCTGACATAACGCGCGCCCAGGTCGACGCGGGTCCAGCCCGGCACCTTGAGGGTATTGGCGTCGCTGTACCAGGTCGAACCGGTGTTGATGATGCGAGTGTTCAAGGCCAGACCGGTCAGCCACGGGGTATCCCAGTCCGCCCCCAGGTTGAAGTTGTGGCTTGGGACCGCACCGATTTCCTTGCCGTCATTGGCCCCCCCGACAGTATGCGACTGGCGCGTATCGAACAGGGTGCCGCTGGCCATCAGCCGCAGTCCGCGTTGCGCCTCGCCATAGGCCGACAGCTCCAGGCCACGCACGCGCGCACGACCATCCTGGGTGGCGAAGGTCTGCGAACCGACCACTGCGGTGGAACTGTTGGCGCGCTCGATCTGGAACACCGCTGCCGTGGTGGTGAGACGGCCCCAGTCGAGCTTCACGCCGGTCTCGTATTGCTTGGTCTTGTAGGGCGCAAAGGCCTGGCCGGCATTGGCGTACTGCGCGCCGGCAAAGTCACCCGCTGACAGGCCGGCAGTGTAGTTGGCATACAGCGACAAGTTCTCCAGCGGCTTGACCACCACGCCCAGCACCGGCGAATAACCAGTCTTGTTGCTGCTGGAGCCACCGGTGAGGCTGTGGCTGTAGACCTGCTGGCGACGCAGACCCCCGGTGAGCAGCAGGCGGCCATCGAGCAGCGACAGGGTATCGGTCAGCGCCACGCCGGTCAGGCGCGTCTGGCTCTGCGGCGTGGGCTCGCCACGTGCGGCGCTCACCGGCGACAGCGCGACCGGATTGTAGAGATTGGAGGCCACGCCGCTGGCGTTGACGAAGTAGAAGTAATCGGTCTGCTGGTCCAGGGTATTGGCGCCCAGGGTCAGCGTGTGCTTGATGCCGGCGGTATCGAAGCGCGCGCGCAGGCCGACGTCGGCCGAGGTACTGTTGACCTTCTGGTCGTAGTAGCCGTTGCTTACCGTGGTATCGCCCCGCAGGCTGGTGATGGTGGCGCTGGGGAAGCTCTGCGCCGAACTGCCCTCGTGGTAGCCGATGGCGCCGTAGGCGGTCAGCTGATCGCTCAGGTCGTATTCCAGGCGGGTCGCCACGACCTTGTCGTCGAGCTGCAGGGTATTGCCCGGATAGAGGTTGCTGTCGCCATCAGGCGCGCTCGGCATGCTGGTGGTGCCGATGCTGAACTGCGGACGGAAGTTGCGCGTGTCCTCATGCTGGGTATAGGCGTCCAGGGTCCAGCGCAGCCTGCGACCGGTATAGTCCAGCGCCACCGAGCCCATGGTCTGCTGCTGGTTGTTGTCGCGCACGCTGGTCTTGCCATCGGCATAGAGGGCGTTGACGCGGATGCCCCACTGCTTGTCCTCACCGAAACGGCGGCCGATATCGGTCTGCACGCCGAACTGGGCGCTACCCACATAGGTCGCGGTGATGCTGGAGACCGGCTCGGCCGTGGCGCGCTTGCTCACCAGGTTGATGGCACCGCCCACGCCGCCGGCCGGTCCCATGCCATACATCAGGGTACCGGGTCCCTTGAGCACTTCCACGCGCTCCAGCATGGCGGTGGACATGCGACCCAGCGAGACCAGGCCATACAGGCCATTGAAGCCGGTATCGTTGACCGAGACCGGCAAGCCACGGATCTGGTAGCTGTCGCCAAAGCCGCCGTCGCCATTGGTATTGCGCACCGAGGATTCGCTGGCGATGACGTCGCCCACCGTGCGCGCCTGCAGGTTGCGCATGCCCTCGGCGGTGTAGTTCAGCGTGGAAAAGGGCGTATCCAGCGCGTCCTGCGTGCCCAGCACGCCCAGGCCGCCACCGCGCGCCACCTGGCCGCCGGCATAGGCCGGCCTGAGGCCGCTATCGCTCTGGTCGGTCACGGTGATGGCCGGCAGGGTGCCATCCTTGCTGCTACCGCCCTCGTCGCTACTCTGCGCGAATGCCGCCGGCGCCGCCAGCAAGGCGCCCAGCGCCAGGCAGCGCACGGCTTGCGCAATGGCGGTCGGTTCGGTGGAAAGACGGGGATACTGCCTGGAGGACGGGGCCTGCCGCATGATGCTTACCTTTCGGATCGGGATGGTTGGTGCTTGATGAAATGACAAGGATGCGAAACGCACGCCCCCTGCACCGAATGCAAAGAAGACGCGTTCTCACCCTCCTTGACACACCAGCATCGCAAACGGATCAGGCTGGTCCAAAAAAATTATCTGTCGGCGTCCCCCGGACGGCCTGCCAGGCGCCTGCTGCTGCGCAGCAATTGCTATACTCGCCCTGCCCATGCCTTCACCTGACGCCATGCAGACCATCAAGAAATCCTCGCTTCCCCGTTTCCATTCCTCCACCCTGCTGGGGGCTGCCGTCGTGCTGGGCATGCTCTACTTCGGTCGCGAGATCCTGGCGCCGCTGGCCGTGGCCGGCATCGCCAGCCTGATCCTGCTGCCGCTGGTCAGGAAGCTCGATGCCCTGGGCCTCAATCGCGCCGCCGCCGCCCTGGTGGCGGTACTGCTGGTAGGCTCCTGCATGGTGGCGCTGGCGGTGGTACTGGCCTTCCAGCTGGTCAGCGTCACCCGCGACCTGCCGCAGTACCGCGACGCCATCCAGAACAAGGTGGAAGCGGTACGGACCATGACCGAACGTCCCTTTGCGCGGCTGGAGGCGGAGCTGAGCGCGGTGATCCCGCAGGCTGCTCCCCCCGAGGCGAACACGACCCGCAATGGCAAGAAAACCAGCCAAGCGGCCAGCACCGTCCCGCCCAGCATCGCGGTAGCTCCCGCCGATGCCGGCATGACCGTGCGCGGCGCGATCCGGCGCCTGTTCTCGCTGGCCTGGGGACCGATCGGGCAGGCCGGCATCGTGCTGGTGCTGCTGGTGTTCATCCTGCTGGAACAGGAGTCGCTGCGCGAACGCGTCATCCGCCTGGCCGGCCTGACCGAGATGAGCCGCACCATGCAGGCGCTGGGCGATGCGGCCGAGGGCGTGTCGCGCTTCTTCTTTTCGCAGTTCCTGGTCAATGTGGTCTTCGGCCTGATCATGGGCAGCGTGCTGGCGCTGGCCGGCATTCCCCATGCGGTGCTGTGGGGCAGCCTGTGCGGTGTGCTGCGCTTCGTGCCTTACCTGGGCGCGCTGGCCTCGGGGCTGATGATCTCCATCTTCATCGCGGCCATCGATCCGGGCTGGTGGCTGGCGCTGTCCTTCCTGGCCTTCTACCTCAGCCTGGAGGTGGTGGTGGCCAACTTCGTCGAGCCGCGCGTCTATGGCCACAGCTCGGGCCTGTCGCCGCTGGCGGTGATCATCTCGGCGCTGTTCTGGGGCAGCCTGTGGGGGCCGATCGGGCTGCTGTTGTCGACGCCGCTGACGCTGTGCTTGGTGGTGGCCGGCCGCCATGTGACCGCACTCGAACCGATCAGCATCCTGCTGGGCGAAGCGCCCGACATGAGCCATGCCGAGCGCTTCTACCAGCGCGCGCTGGCCGGCGAATCCGAAGGCATCATCCGCGCCGCCCGCACCCACCTGCAAAAGCAGAGCTTTGCCAAGTACTGCGACCAGATTCTCTTGCCGGGGCTGGCGCTGGCGGCGGTCGACCTGCGTCAGGGCCGTATCGAAGGAGCACAGCAGACGCGGCTCCTGACCACCATCTCGCAACTCACCGAAACGCTGATGCAAAGCCCTGGTGCGCCCAGGAGCCTGCGTCGCCGCCGCGATGTGCCGCTGCTCAACAGTGGCGTGGGCGCCCACCTGCGCGCACTGCGCATGGAAAGGCTGGGGCGCTGGCAGGGATCTCTGGATGTGCCGCAAGGTTCGGTGGTGCTGTGCTGCGGCCTGAGCCAGGAGCGCGACGAGTTGCTCAGCGAACTGCTGGTGCATGCCCTGCGCGTGAATGGCATCGACGCCCGCAGCATCACCATCGACCAGCAGCAGGAGCGGCCCGACAACAGCAAGGCCGAGCTGGTGTCCATCGTATTCCTGGTCTATCCGATGCGCGAACAGTTGCAGGCCTGGCAGGACATCGTCACCCTGCTGCGCGAGAGCCTGCCGCAGGCGCTGCTGGTGAGCATCCGCCCGCCGCTGGGCGACGACGAAGCCCCCGCCGCCAGCGTCAAGGAGCAGGTCGACATGCTGCTGTCCTCTTTCGAGGAAGGACTGGCCTTTGCCGCTACGCACACCGGGCCGGCGCGCTGAACCCAGGCATCAGCGCGCCAGTATCTCGAAGAGGGCCAGTACGATCAGCAAGACGCCACAGATCCGGTTGACCCGCGGCAGGCTGCGCCGGAAGCGACTGGACACCTGCGGGAACGACAGCAACCAGCCCAGGCTGCTGTACCACACCACGGCGCAGGCACCCACCGTGAAGACCATGGCCGTTATCGTCGCGCCACTCGCACTGGCCGGCGCCACGTTGGACAGGAAGGCGCAGTAATACATCAAGGACTTGGGATTGACGATGTTCAGCGCCACGCCTTGCCGGAAGGCCGCGGCCTGGCTGCCACCGGCATCGGATACCGGCGCCGGAGGCAGCATCGCCGCCCGCATCAGCAGCCTGCTGCCGAACCACAGCAGGTAGGCACTCCCCAGCAGCCGCAACCAGACGCCCAGCCACGGATGACGCGCCAGCAGCGCGCCCGCACCGACGATGCCAACAATCGCCCAGAGGCAGTTGACCAGCGCAACGCCGCAGGACATGCCGACGGCTTCGCGCCGCGATGCGCCCAGCGCCTTGTTGGTGATGGCCACGAAGTTGGCACCGGGGATGGCTACGCCGATGGCGCTGGCCGAGAGCACGGCCGCAATGGCGGTCCAGTCCAGGAGAGGGGCTGCGTTCATGAAGATAGATGTTTGAAAGAGGGACTGCCACTTTCAGGCAGCGCCGCTGATAAGTAAATTCCGATTAGAATCACAGCGTGATACGGATTACCTATCAAGGATCATGATCAATTTCCGCTTGCTGAAACAGCTCTGGCTGTTCGTCGCCGTTGCCGAGGAACAGCATTTCGGCCGTGCCGCGCGCCGCCTCGGGATGTCACAACCGCCCCTGACCGAGCAGATCCAGGTACTGGAACAGGCCTTGAAGGTGCAGCTCTTCGAGCGCTCGCGCCAGGGTACCCGCCTGACGCCCATCGGCGCGGCCATCCTGCCGGCCGTGCAAAAGTTCGTCGGCCAGATGGCGCAGCTGGAACGCAGCGTCGAAGAAGCCGTGCGCGGCAGCGCCGGGGTACTCACCATCGGTGCGGTCAGTTCGGCCATGATGGACGTGGTACCGCCTATCATTGCCGCGCTAGGCAAAAGTACGCCAGGCCTGACGGTGAGCGTGCGCGAGATCGATAGTGTGGAAGCGGTACCGGCACTGCTGGCCGGCGACATCGACCTGGCCTTCGCCCGCCTGGAAGGGCCGCCCGATGCGCGCATTGCACGCCTGCCGCTGGCCGAGAGCGCGCTGGTGGTGGCGCTGCCCCAGCACCACCCCATGGCAGGCAAGCGCAATATCGGCTTGAAGTCGCTCGGTGCGGAGACCTTCGTCATGTTCGAGCGGCGCTATAGCCCGCAGTACTTCGACCATCTCATGGCGACCTGCCGCGCCCAGGGTTTCGAGCCGCGCGTGCTGCACGAGGTGCGCTCGATTGCGGCCCAACTGGCCTTCGTCGGCTGCGGCCAGGGCGTGGCCCTGGTACCGGCCAGCATGCGCAAGATGGCGCCGGCCAGCGTGGTGTTGCGCCCCCTACGCGAAAAGCTGATGGTCACCACGGCCACCGCCGCCTGGCACAGTGGACGTGTGCATCCCATGCTGCAGGCGGCCCTGGCGGCCATCAACGCAGGGCACGCCCCCGCCTGAAAAGGCATTGGCAAGCCGCTGCAGGCCAACGCAGGACGAAAAAAAACCCGCTTGCGCGGGTTTTTTCTTGCCTGGTCAACGACCCGATCAGCGCTTGAGCTGCGACAGGTCGCGCACCGCGCCACGGTCGGCCGAGGTGGTCAACGCCGCGTAGGCTTGCAGTGCCTGCGACACCACGCGCTGGCGATTGCCTGGCTTCCAGGCAGCATCGCCACGCGCTTCCATGGCGGCACGGCGCTTTGCCAGGTCGTCAGCGGAGATGCGCAGGTTGATCGTGCGGTTGGGGATGTCGATGTCGATCAGGTCGCCCTCTTCCACCAGGCCGATGGCGCCGCCTTCGGCCGCTTCCGGCGAGGCGTGGCCGATCACCAGGCCCGAGGAGCCGCCCGAGAAGCGGCCATCGGTGAACAGCGCGCAAGCCTTGCCCAGGCCCTTGGACTTGATGTACGAGGTCGGGTACAGCATTTCCTGCATGCCGGGGCCGCCCTTGGGGCCTTCGTAACGCACGATGACCACGTCGCCTGCCTTGACCTGGTCACCCAGGATGCCTTCGACGGCAGCGTCCTGGCTCTCGAACACGCGGGCCGTGCCGGAGAACTTGAGGATGCTTTCATCGACACCCGCGGTCTTGACGATGCAACCCTTCTCGGCGATGTTGCCGTACAGGACGGCCAGGCCGCCATCCTGCGAATAGGCGTGCTCGCGATCGCGGATGCAACCGTTGGCGCGGTCCAGGTCGCTGTCGGGGAAGCGCTCTTCCTGCGAGAACGCCACCTGCGTGGGCACGCCACCCGGGGCGGCGCGGAACAGCTTGTGCACGGCCGGGTCGCTGGAGACGCGGATGTCGTACTTCTCGATGGCTTCGCCCAGGGTCTTGCTGTGCACGGTGGGACGCGAGGTATCGAGCAGGCCGGCGCGGGCCAGCTCGCCCAGGATGGAGATGATGCCGCCGGCGCGGTGCACGTCTTCGATGTGGTACTTGTTGGTCATCGGCGCGACCTTGCACAGGCAGGGCACGTTGCGCGAGATGCGGTCGATGTCGGCCATGGTGAATTCCACCTTGGCCTCGTGGGCGGCGGCCAGCAGGTGCAGCACGGTGTTGGTGGAGCCGCCCATGGAGACGTCCAGGGTCATGGCGTTTTCCCAGGTTTCCTTGGTGCAGATGTTGCGCGGCAGGATGGAGTAGTCGTCTTCTTCGTAGTGGCGCTTGGCCAGTTCGACGATCAGGCGACCGGCGCGCAGGAACAGTTCCTTGCGGTCAGCGTGGGTGGCGACGATGGTGCCGTTGCCCGGCAGCGACAGGCCCAGCACTTCGGTGAGGCAATTCATCGAGTTGGCGGTGAACATGCCCGAGCAGGAACCACAGGTGGGACAGGCCGAGCGTTCCACTTCGGCCACGTCGGCGTCCGAGATGTTCTTGTCGCCGGCCTGGATCATGGCGTCGACCAGGTCCAGCTTGATGACCTTCTTGTCGGCGTTGACGGTCTTGATGACCTTGCCCGCTTCCATCGGGCCGCCGGAGACGAAGACCACGGGGATGTTCAGGCGCATGGCGGCCATCAGCATGCCCGGGGTGATCTTGTCGCAGTTGGAGATGCACACCATGGCGTCGGCACAGTGGGCGTTGACCATGTATTCGACCGAGTCGGCGATGAGGTCGCGCGAGGGCAGCGAGTACAGCATGCCGTCGTGGCCCATGGCGATGCCGTCATCGACGGCGATGGTGTTGAATTCCTTGGCCACGCCGCCGGCTGCCTCGATCTCGCGCGCCACCAGCTGGCCCAGGTCCTTCAGGTGGACGTGACCGGGCACGAACTGGGTGAAGGAGTTCACCACGGCGATGATGGGCTTGGTGAAGTCGCCATCCTTCATGCCGGTGGCGCGCCACAGCGCGCGCGCGCCGGCCATGTTGCGGCCCTGGGTGGTGGTATAGGAACGATAGGTCGGCATGGTGGGTGTCTCCTCAGGGCTGCTTAGGGAAAATGGGTCAAATTCGTACAAAATCAGGCGACAAGGGTGCCTCGGGCACTTCCATTTGTCCAATATATAATTCGACTCGGATTAATATCTTATAGATATTAATCCCTGCCTGACGCGGATGGGAATGCACGTCACCGGCTGGCCGCCGGACCCTGCAAAGCCCGCACGACCACGCCCGGCAATGTCGCACCGGGCGGCGTTCAGCCGCCCACGCGGCTCATGTGTTCGTAGAGGATGGCCGCACCCACGCCGATGAGCACCACCCCGCCCAGGATCTCGGCGCGCTTGCCGATGAGGCCACCCAGCACGCGGCCGACCATCACGCCGATGGTGACCATGGTGGTAGTGGCCAGGCCGATCAGCAGGGCTGCCTGGAGGATGTTGACGTCGATGAAGGCCAGGCCTACGCCCACGGCCATGGCGTCGATGCTGGTGGCCACGGCGGTCAGGGCCAGCATGATGACCGACTGCTTCTGGGGGCCGGTTTCGGCCTCTTCCTCCTCCTCGCTGCAGCCCTCGTGGATCATGCGCAGGCCCAGGACCAGCAACAGCACGAAGGCAATCCAGTGATCCCACTGGGCCACCCACTTGCTGGCCACGGAACCGGCGAACCAGCCGATGAGCGGCGTGATGGCTTCGATCACGCCGAACAAGAGGCCGATGCGCAGGGCTTGCAGCAGGCGTGGTTTCTGCATGGCGGCGCCCTTGCCGATGGCTGCCGCAAAGGCGTCAGTGGACATCGCGAGCGCGAGGAGAACGAGAGCGGGGAAATTCATGAACGGGGTTCCTTGGCCGGGCGAATTCCATGGACGTGCCTGCGCGCCCAGCCTGGCCGCAGGAAACGTCTATGGTCTCGCCTACCTGATTGGCTACCCGCGCCACGGCAATACCTTGCCGAGAATGTTGACACGGGCTCTTCCGGTGGGCCGGAAGCTGGCTACTCCCCAAAGAGAAGCCCGGATTTTAAACGATTGCAGCCTGGCCGTACAAGTTGCAGAGCGGGATGTGGCATGTCGACGACATGACGACACGATTCGTATCGCATCACCATCTGGCCATCAGGTCTTGCCGCTGCAGGCTCAGAGGCCCTCCAGTTGCGTGCCATGCCCCCGTACTGCCGCCGGATCGCTCTGCAGCAAACCCAGCGTGCCGACCTGCTCCAAAACCTGGCGACGGCGGGTAGCGCCCTCGGCGGCACGGGCGTCGCGGTCATCCTGCAACTGGGCCGCGAAGTCGCGCACGATCTGCGCCTGCAGTGGCGTATGGGTGCTGCTGACCAGGTCGCCCATGACGTACTTGCTCACCCGGGTGTCCTGGCTGGCCGACTGGCTCACACGTGCCTGCACCAGGTAGCCCAGGCGGTAGCCGATATCGACCTGGCTGCTGGCCTGGTCATCGATCTGGTGGTAAGTGTAGTTCTGCGATTGCCGGCTGGTATCCAGGCGCAGCGGCAGATCCGCCTGCAGGGACTCATGATAGGAGGCCTTGAGGGAGGAACTGCTGCGCTGCTGGATGTCGCGGTCAGCCTGGCTGCTGCCGGAGAGGGTGGTGTGCTGCGAGACCTGGTAATCGAAGCCGTCGACCTCATCATGGCGCAGCGGATTGGGTGTGGACGTCGCCCCGGTGATCGAGGCGGTGAAATCGGCCAGGCCCGAGAGCATGCTGCGGTCATCGCTGCTGGCCGCCAGCCGCGGCGCCGGACCGGCGCTGGCTGTACCTGCGGACCGGGCGCTGCCATTGAGTTGCGAGAAGGCATCCTTGAACAGCGTCGTCAATGCGCCATCCGCATGGCCGCGGTCGGCGGCGCTGTCGAACTGCTGCAGGTAGTTGGCGATGGCACGCTGACGCTGTTCGGCGCTACCGGTGATGGCATCCGTGCCGGCATCGACCTGGACCTTCATGCTGCCGCCCGCGTTGCTCACGGCCACGCTGCGCTGGCTGGCATCGGCATGGAATTGCACGCTCTGGTTACCCGACAGATTGGCCTTGAGGTCGATGGAAGCCAACTGGCTGGTATCGAACTGCATCATCCCGCTCAGCGAGAGCTTGGGCGGCTGAGCGGCCAGCCCCTGGATGACGGCCTCGAAGGCGTCGCCGAGCTGGCCCAGCGCGGCGCGCTCGTCATCGGTGAGCTTGCCCTCGGTCAGCTTGGCGTCGACGGCCACGCCATCGTCATTGGCCGACAGGCTCAGCTCGACCTTGGCACCCGAGGCGGTGGTGACGGACAGGCTCACGGCATCGCTGCCGAAGCGATGCAACTGGTCGCGCAGGATCGCCTGTACGCCGCTGCTGCCCTGGCGAGCCTGGTCCGACACCAGCATCGATTGCGCGTAGGCAGTGTTGCCTGCCCCCAGCAGGGTGGCCTGGTCCATCAGCGCCCGGCCCAGTCCCTTCCAGCGCGTACCCAGGTCAGCCGCGCTGGCGCCGGCGAGCATGCGGGTGGAAATGGTATCGGTCTGCGCAGCTTCCCAGATGGCGCGTGGCAGTGACGCGGTGTTTTCCAGCAGGCCCGAGGACGAATACAGGGACAGCGCCGAGGACGCCCCCTGCCCCAGCGTTGTGGTGGTGCTCGCAGCCGGCACGACGGCGGTCGTGCCGGCATGGGCCGATGTGGATGACGACGCCGGCACGGGCGTCGTGTAGGTCGGCGCGGAAAGCAGCGGTGCAAGAGTGGTCATGGGCACGGGACAACAACAGGCGATAACGCCTCTAACGGCCCGACCCGGCAAAGCTTTAGCTCAACGCACGGCCCGTGTCGACACGCAGCGTCTTGGCGGCCCTAGTGCGGCGGGTGTCCCACGGGATCGACGTGGGTCATCACGTCCAGCACATGGTGCGCCTCCAGCACCCGTTGACGGGCCGCGGTGGCGATGGCATGACCTTCGGTGACGGTGATCTCACCATCGATTTCCAGGTGGACGTCCACCAGCGTCATATCGCCCATGCGGCGCGTGCGCAGGTCGTGCAAGCCTTGCACGCCGGGCGTGGCCATCAGGGTGGCGCG
>JAFAMT010000496.1 GCA_019233085.1 Herbaspirillum sp. | reverse complement strand
ACAAATCGAGTTACGCAAGTACATGCACTACTATAACCACCACCGCATCAAGAGCAAATTAAAAGGACTGAGCCCTGTGCAATACAGAACTCAGTCCTTGAGGCCTTAACCGGCTATTGACCGTCCAACTTTATGGGGTCAGTTCAGATCGCGGGCGTTTTACCTTCTGGAGCGCCAGCCTGTTGATTGGCTGGTCCAATTTATCCTCCCTGTTTGACCTGCCTTGCATTGCCTTACTCTTACCAAGGTAACCACAAGCTCGTTCGTCCAGACCAGCACGCATACGCAGGGAGAGCGCCCTTTTCTGCAAAAGTGTTTTACCTTCCGAGTAATGCTCGGGGCTCTTCAAGACACTATGCTCATTTCCATGTTCAACGCCCCAAGGAAAGCAACATGTCAAACAGGATCCCTACGACCTCGAAGGAACGAGAAGTAAAACTCACTTCCGACGCAGAGTATTTCGAATATACCTCCTCAGCCAATCCCATCGCGGCAAAGATCATCACCAAGGTCCCGTACCGGACCTTCGACTCCAGCCTGTACGCGGCAGGGGAAACGCGCGCAATCACGCTCGATATCTCGACCGACCTGGAAACCCCCTACCCGGCCACGGCACCGGGACTATGTGCCCACTTCGCTCGGGTGAATGCAGGCGAAGGTCTCGACTTCGACGCAAATGCCACTTCCCTGATTTTCTACGTCATCAGCGGTAAGGGCGGCGCATCCCAGCAGGGCAAGGAACTATCGTTTGGCCAAGGTGATTTCCTCACCTTCCCCGGAGGCGCAGGGGTGAGTATCAAGGCTGAAACCACCACCTGCCTCTACCACGTGAACGATACCCCGCTGCTGTCCTATCTGGGTGTCAGCGTAACCGAGCAGCGATTCCAGCCTACGCTGTATCCCGCGCAGCGAGCAAAGGAAGAGCTAGCACAGGTTGCATTGATGCCCTTCGCCGCGAAACGCAACCGTATCAGCATCCTGCTGGGCAACAAGAATTTCCCGCAGACCAGGACAGTTACGCATACCCTGTGGGCGATGTTTGGTATCGTGCCAGCGGGTGCAGTGCAAAAGCCGCATCGACATCAATCGGTGGCGCTGGACTTCGTGGCAGATTGCAGCCCCGGAACCTACTCGCTGGTCGGTACAGCGGTGGATGAGAACGGCAACATCCAGAATCCGCAACGTGTCGATTGGAGTCCCGGTATGGCGTTCATCACGCCACCTGGCTATTGGCACGCCCATTACAATGAATCGGACAAGCCTGCCTACATTATCCCGATCCAGGATGCAGGCTTGCATACTTACCTGCGCTCTCTCGATATCCGCTTCGCTCTTTGATTCTGGCTGCGCTCCGCCGGGAATCGGCGGTGCGTTCCCGGCGATGCAAAGCCTGCCAAAATGGGATCAGGTCGTCGTATGCTCGCCGGGATGAACAGCAGGGAATCTAAGGAAGGAATCGGTCTATGGACTACTACACTGCGGTCCGTGCATTTATCATCGCTGCTGATACCCTCAGCCTGAGCAAGGCCGCATTGCAGCTGGAGGTAAAGACATCAACGATATCGCGCTATATCTCGCAACTGGAAGCGGATATGGGCATTGCGCTGTTCAATCGTTCGACGAGGGGCCTGGTGCTGACCGAAGGAGGCCGCGTTTTCCTTGAGCATGCGACCACGGCCTTGAAGGCACTGGATGACGCACGTCGCATTACATCCTCGCTCAATGTCCGGCCCAGAGGCCTTCTACGCGTGACGGTACCTCCCGCATTTGGCCGCCAGCATATCGTCAGGCATCTGCCCACTTTCCTGGAGCGTTACCAGGATATCGAGCTCGATATCGAGTTCCAGAACGAGACCGTCAATCTTATTGACAATGGAATCGACCTGGCCATACGCCTTGGCGTGCTACCCGAATCGCAATTGAAGACTCGCAAGTTGGCGCCCCATTACCGCATCGCATGTGCGAGTCCCGATTACCTGCGACTGGCAGGCACCCCCGAGAGGCCATCGGATCTGAATGAGCACAAGATCCTGCGCTTGTCGCTGGGCGCCGATACAAACTGGCATTTCGTGAAACGGGGTGCCCAGGCTGGAAGTGATACGTCCGAGCGCGTCATGACATTCCAGGGCAGGCTGCGCGTGGATGATGTCGACAGCCTGCGCGAGCTGGCCATTGCCGGTGTCGGTATCGCGTTCCTCCCCTACTGGGCATTAGGCCGGTCTCTGGAGAGCAAGGAACTCATCCAGGTACTGCCTGAATGGGATGTGCATGGCGCAAAAGGTGAAAGTGCGATTTGGGCAGTCTATCCACCGAAAAAGAATGTCTCTTCCAAGGTGCGCGCCTTTGTCGATTTTTATGCCGACCTGTTCTGCACAGACGATTATTGGGCCAAGTTGCGCGATGGCGCTAAGTCTTGAACCGGCAGGGGTGGACGTAGAGCCGGGTTGGTCTGTGCAATAAACCATTAGCTGGTACGTGGACATAAGCGTCCAACAGAAATCTGCAATGGGGTTACTTGGGTGGAGGAGGATCATGTTCGGTGACGGCGGCCCTGATCACTGATGCATTTCCTTGGGGAAATTTTATTGTCGCATTTATTTATGACAAAAATAATTAATTAAATAAATTGTATTTATTTTGCGAACAGTGAAGTCGGAAAAGGCGTCTTTATCCACCAAAATGTGCTGCTTATAGTGTGACGAAGGCGTCGTCTCCGACATTCTTCATCCACCAACAGCAAGGAAGCATCATGAGCAAACTTCAAAGCAAAGTCGCCGTCGTCACAGGTGCATCGAAAGGAATCGGCGCTGCCATCGCCAAGGCGCTGGCAGCCAGCGGTGCCGCCGTCGTCGTCAACTACGCGACCAGCCGCGCCGGCGCCGACAAGGTCGTGGGCGAGATCGTCGACGCAGGTGGCCGTGCCGTTGCCGTGGGCGGCGACGTGTCGAATGCAGCGCAGGCAGCGGGCATCATCGACGCCGCCATCAAGGAATATGGTCGCCTCGACATTCTGGTCAACAATTCGGGCGTATACGACATGGCGCCGCTGGAAGCCATCACCGAAGAGCACTTTCATAAACAGTTCAACGTCAACGTGCTGGGACTGCTGCTGGTAACCCAAGCCGCCGCCAAGCATCTGCAGGAAGACGCCAGCGTCATCAACATCGGCTCTGTCGTCAGCAGCATCACGCCGCCCGGCAGCGCCGTCTACACTGCCACCAAGGGTGCCGTCGATGCCATCACAGGCGTGCTGTCCAAGGAACTGGGGGCGCGCAAGATCCGCGTCAACAGCGTCAATCCTGGCATGGTCGAGACTGAAGGCACACACAGTGCCGGTTTTATCGGTTCGGATTTTGAGACCTGGGCCGTGAGCACCACGCCGCTGGGCCGCATTGGCCAGCCCAATGATATTGCCGACGTGGTCACATTCCTGGCGTCGGATGATGCACGCTGGTTGACTGGCGAGAAGATTCTGGCCGGCGGCGGCAGCCGCTAGGAAACCATCCCACAGGAGGGCGGCCTGGAAATAAAAAAGAAATTAAGTAGTCGACCCGAATATTTATTTTAAGAAAAGATGAAAAGGGGTGAGGCGCTTTTGCCTCACCCCTTTTCATCTTTTTTTTCGCCTTTTTTTCGCCATTGTTTTGCCAGAAGATGCTCCTCGTGTCGATTTGCATTGAAAACTGACCCATTTCTGGAGTGAACCCCTTGTCCAGCCCGAGGTGTTCACTCCAAAAACGGACCTACTACCAAGGCAAGCTCAAATTGGCCTATTGGTCTTACCAATAAACTGGTATTATCGACCCCTGAAAAAACAGGCAGGCCGTCCCACGCCCTCCCCGCATTGCTGGCGGGGCCTCAGCAGGGCGCCATTCCGAGACACTCTTTTTCTTCAAGGAAACAACGATGAAACTCCTGCGTTACGGCCCGGTTGGCCAAGAAAAGCCCGGCATCCTGGACCAGTCCGGCAAGATCCGCGACCTCTCCGCCCACATCAAGGACGTCAACGGTGCCGCCCTGGATGACGCTTCCCTGGCCAAGATCCGCGCCCTGGATATCAACAGCCTGCCCGTGGTCGATGGCAACCCGCGCATCGGCGCCTGCGTGGGCAACATCGGCAAGTTCATCTGTATTGGCCTGAACTACGCCGATCACGCCGCCGAATCCAACCTGCCCATCCCGGCCGAACCGGTGGTGTTCAACAAGTGGACCTCGGCCGTGGTCGGCCCCAACGACAACGTCAAGATCCCGCGCGGCTCCAAGAAGACCGACTGGGAAGTGGAACTGGGGGTCATCATCGGCAAGGGCGGCAGCTATATCGACGAGAAGGACGCCATGTCCCACGTGGCCGGCTATTGCGTGGTCAACGACGTCTCCGAGCGCGAATACCAGATCGAACGCGGCGGCACCTGGGACAAGGGCAAGGGCTGCGATACCTTTGGCCCCATCGGCCCCTGGCTGGTCACCCGCGATGAAATCGCCGATCCGCAGAAGCTGGGCATGTGGCTGGAAGTCGATGGCAAGCGCTACCAGAACGGTAACACCAGCACCATGATCTTCGGCGTGGCCCATATCGTGTCCTACCTGTCGCGCTTCATGAGCCTGCAGCCGGGCGATGTCATCTCCACCGGCACGCCGCCGGGCGTGGGCATGGGCGTCAAGCCGGAAGCGGTCTACCTGCGCGCCGGCCAGGTCATGCGCCTGGGCATCGATGGCCTGGGTGAACAACAGCAGAAGACCGTCGACGCCTAAGCCCTGCGGCTCATCGCGCGTCACCCCTCACACAAGAAGAATAATGATGCGCAGGCCCACGCGGCCTGCGCCACCCCAATGACCGAAACAGGGAAGGAGAACCCAATGAATCATTACGATTTCCAGGGCCGCAGCGCCATCATCACCGGTGGCGCCCAGGGCTTCGGCTATGCCGTGGCCGAACGCCTGCTGCAAGGCCGCGCCAAGGTCGTGTTGTGGGACATGGACGAGAAGGCCCTGGCCGATGCCCGCAACAAGCTCGAAGCGCTGGGCCATGTCGAGACCATCAAGGTCGATATCTCCAGCGAGGCCGACGTCAAGCAGGCCATCGAGGCGACCGAGAAACTGACCCAGTCCATCGACATCCTGGTGCACAGCGCCGGTATCGCCGGACAGAATAATCCGGTGGCGGACTATTCGCCGGAGGAATGGCGCCGCGTCATCGACATCGACCTCAACGGCGCCTTCTATGTCAACCAGGTGGTGGTCCAGCGCATGATCGCGCAGAACTACGGCCGCATCGTCAACATCGCTTCCATCGCCGGCAAGGAAGGCAATCCGACCGCCTCGGCCTACAGTGCCGCCAAGGCCGGCATGATCGCCCTCACCAAGAGCCTGGGCAAGGAAACCGCGACCAAGAACATCGCCGTCAATGCCATCACCCCGGCGGCGGCGCAAACCCGCATCCTGGAACAGTGCACCCAGGCGCACATCGACTACATGCTCTCCAAGATCCCGCGCGCACGCTTCGTGAAGGTGGAAGAGCTGGCGGCCATGGTGGCCTGGCTGGTGTCGGAGGAGAACTCCTTCACCACCGCGTCGGTGTTCGACCTCTCGGGCGGCCGCGCGACCTATTGATAGGCCGGCGCCGGTAGCAGCCGGCTCGGATCGCATCACCGGCATGGGTGCACGGATTCCCTGCGTGCACCCATCCTCGCCAACCCCATGACAACAAGACGACCTCCCGCACTGCGCGGAGGCGATGGACTTTTTGCGCCTTCATTTTCTGAAAAAGCTAGAGGAGAGACACCCCATGACCACCGCTACCTATCCGGCCACCGCGTCGGACCTGGAATCCCGGCTCTACAGCCGCATCACCTGGCGCTTCGTGCCGCTGCTGATGATCTGCTTCGTCTTCGCCTACCTGGATCGCGTCAACATCAGCTTCGCCAAGCTGCAGATGCAAAGCGACCTGGGCTTCTCGGACGCCGTCTACGGCCTGGGTGCGAGCATCTTCTTCGTCGGCTACTTCCTCTTCGAGGTGCCCAGCAACA
Organism: Herbaspirillum sp.; assembly: GCA_019233085.1. Lineage (GTDB taxonomy): Bacteria > Pseudomonadota > Gammaproteobacteria > Burkholderiales > Burkholderiaceae_D > Herbaspirillum. Next base: position 202 of record JAFAMT010000496.1, on the reverse strand, counting down.
TGATCCTGCACAAGGTCGGTCCCAAGCGCTGGATCGCCCGCATCATGGTCACCTGGGGCATCGCCTCGGCGGCCATGATGTTCGTCTCCAGCGAAACCAGCTTCTATGTGCTGCGCTTCCTGATTGGCAGCCTGGAGGCTGGTTTCGTGCCGGGGGCGCTGTACTTCTTTACCAACTGGTTCCCGTCGGTGCGCCGGGGGCG
>JAFAMT010000472.1 GCA_019233085.1 Herbaspirillum sp. | reverse complement strand
ACCGGGATATGCAGCGCCGCCGAGGCGCGGATCATCGGCCCGGTCCAGGGCAGGAAGTTCACCCCGGCCGCCAGCGAGGCCACGCAGGCCAGGATGCGCTTGTCGATGCCCAGCCGGTTGTATAGCGGCAGCATGGCCGGGATGGTGATCAGGAAGGTCACCGCGCCCGAGCCGTCCAGGTGGATCAGCAGCGCCAGCAGGGCCGTGCCCGGCACGATGCGCGTGGGCCGGCTGCCCACCGTCTTGAGGATGCGGCTGATGATGGGGTCCAGCATGCCGGCATCGGTGACGATGCCAAAGAACAGGATCGCAAACACGAACATGCCCGCCACCGGTGCGATGGCGGTCACACCCTGGACGATGAACTTCGAGGTCTGCAGACCGAAGCCACCGATCAGCGCGGCGATGATGGGAATGGCGATCAGCGCCACCAGCGGCGACATCTTCTTGGTGAGGATGGCCGTGAACAAGGATACGATCGTGACAAAGCCTAGCAGGGCTAACATGCGTGTCTCCGGTGTTGATTTGATGTTCTTGTGTTGTCATCACTCCCAACGCGCCGGATCATTGTTGTGTACTAGGGCTGCGGGAAGTGAGCAGGTCGAGTGTAGGTGGCGGTCGATTTTGTTGTAAAGTCGCTTTTTTCGATTGATTGAGCGGTTTTTCAGCATAATCACCGGCCCATCTTCGCCATGCAAACCAATATCTCCACGCGATTGCTGCAGGCCTTCCTGGCCCTGGTCGACTGCCGCCATTTCGGCCATGCGGCCGAGCGCTGCCATGTCTCGCAGTCGGCCTTCAGCGCCATGATCCAGAAGCTGGAAGCCGCCGCCGGGGCGCGCCTGTTCGAGCGCGACACCCGCAATGTGACCCTCACCGCGGAGGGAGAACTGTTCGTGCAGGTGGCGCGCCAGCTGGTCCACGACATCGAGGCCGCCTTTGCCGACATGAGCGACTACGTGGCGCGCCGCAAGGGCAGGGTGGCCATCGCCGCCTTGCCGTCGTTGGCGGCGGGCTGGCTGCCGCCGGTGCTGGCAGCGTACCGGCGCCGCTATCCGGGGGTGATGCTGGAGCTGTTCGACGCCATCTCGGACCACTGCCTGGACCTGCTGCGCCAGGGCAAGGCGGATATCGCACTGACCGCGCCGGGACCGAACCTGCTGGAGTTCGATACCCGCCCCCTGTGCAGCGACCCCTTCTACCTGGTCTGCCGGCGCGACCACAGGCTGGCCGGCAAGCGCCGCATCAAGGTGGCGCAACTGGCCGGCTGCGAGATGATCCACCTGGCCCGTTCCACCAGCGTGCGCCAGCACCTGGACGCGGTGCTGCGCCCGGGTGCGGTGATCCATACCGGACTGGAAGTGGAGCACCTGGCCACCGTGGCCGCCCTCATCGAGAGCGGCCTGGGGGTGAGCGTGGTGCCGGAGCTGACCCTGTTCCAGTTCCGCCTGCCGGAGCTGGTGGCCATCCCGCTGGAGGCGCCCGACCTGGTGCGGCCCTTGCTGATCGTCACGCCCAAGGGACGCAGCCTGTCCATCGCGGCACAGGGCCTGATGGAACTGATAGAGGGCAAGGCTGCCGTCGAATCGGTCGGGCCCAAACACAAAGCCCCGCGCAGGGGCGCGGGGCAATAAAAAAGACCGGATGGATTTTAGGCTCCATCCGGTCAGTCTGGACTCTTGATGCAACAGGCTGCTTTCCCGCCTCGTCATCCCGACCGCGCGGGGCCGGGCGTGTTGGGCCAGACGGGCATCCCGCTCATTGGTGGATGTTGTTGTGCACGGTTTCCTTGACGAACAGCAAGCCGATCACGAAGGTGATCAGGGCGATCACGATCGGATACCACAGGCCGTAGTAGATGTCGCCCTTGAAGGCCACCAGCGCGAAGGAGGTGGTCGGCAGCAGACCGCCGAACCAGCCGTTGCCGATGTGGTAGGGCATGGACATGGAGGTGTAGCGGATGCGGGTCGGGAACATTTCCACCAGGGCGGCGGCGATCGGGCCATAGACCATGGTCACGTAGATCACCAGGATGAACAGCAGCAGCAGGACCATGGGCTTGTTCATCTGGTCCGGATCGGCCTTGCTCGGATAGCCGGCAGCCTTGATGTCGTCAGCCAGGGCCTTGGACAATTCCTTGTCCTTGGCTGCAGCGTCTTCCTTGGACAGGCTGGCCGCATCGTAGGAGGTGATGATCCGGTCACCGATCTTGACGGTAGCTACCGAGCCCGGGGCACCCACGGCGTTCTCGTAATTCACCGAGGCGGCCGACAGCTTGGCCTTGACGATGTCGCAGGACGAGGTGAACTTCTTGGTGCCGGTCGGGTTGAACTGGAACTGGCAGCTGGCCGGGTCGGCGGTGACGATCACCGGCGCCTTTTGCAGAGCCGCTTCCAGGGCCGGGTTGGCGAAGTGGGTCAGGCCGCTGAAGATCGGGAAGTAGGTCACGGCAGCGATCAGGCAGCCACCCAGGATGATGGGCTTGCGGCCGATCTTGTCCGACAGCGAACCGAAGAACAGGAAGAAGGGCGTTGCCAGCAGCAGTGCCAGGGCCACCAGGATGTTGGCGGTGGGGCCATCGACCTTGAGCGTCTGGGTCAGGAAGAACAGCGCATAGAACTGGCCGGTGTACCACACCACGGCCTGGCCGGCGGTCAGGCCCACCAGCGCCAGGATGACCAGCTTGAGGTTCTTCCATTGACCGAAGGCTTCAGTCAACGGTGCCTTGGAGGTCTTGCCCTCGGACTTCATCTTCAGGAAGGCCGGCGACTCGTTCATGGACATGCGGATCCACACCGAGATGGCCAGCAGCAGGATGGAGACCAGGAAGGGAATGCGCCAGCCCCATTCGGCAAAGGCCGCTTCGCCCACCGAGGTGCGTACGCCCAGGATCACCAGCAGCGACAGGAACAGGCCCATCGTGGCGGTGGTCTGGATCCACGCGGTGAAGGAGCCGCGACGGCCTTCCGGTGCGTGCTCGGCCACGTAGGTGGCGGCACCGCCGTATTCACCACCCAGCGCCAGGCCCTGCAGGATGCGCAGGAGGATCAGGATGATCGGGGCGGTGATGCCGATGGAGTTGTAGTTGGGCAGCACGCCGACGATGAAGGTCGAGGCACCCATGATCAGGATGGTCACCAGGAAGGTGTACTTGCGACCCACCAGGTCACCCAGGCGGCCGAA
>JAFAMT010000244.1 GCA_019233085.1 Herbaspirillum sp. | reverse complement strand
CACTTCCATGCAGTCGGGGCCGCCCGGGACCTTGATGGTGCCGACGTTTTCCAGCGTGGTCATGTCCACCACGCTGATGGTGTTGGCGATGCGGTTGGAGACGTAGATGAAGCGCTTGTCACCCTGTCCGCGGAAATTGTGGGCGCCCACGCCGGTCTTGATCTGCTTGACCAGCTTCTGTGTACGCCAGTCGATCACCTGGATGTAGTCGCTGCCCATGATGCCGACGAGCAAGTATTTGTTGTCCGGCGTCATGACGATGCCGGCCGGCAGCTTGCCCACCGGGAGAGTCCACTTGACCTGCTGGGTGGCCAGATCGATGGCGCTGACCTGGTCGCTGCCCTGCTGGGTGATGAAGGCGGTGGTACTGCCGTTGTCGAAGGCGATGTGGCTGGGCGTCTTGGCCAGCGGGATGCGCTTGGAGAGCTTCAGGTCCTGGCCGTCATAGCTGTAGACATCGACACGGTCCAGACGCAGGCCGGTGGCGACGAACCACTTCTGGTCCGGGGTGAAGCCGATCTGGTAGGGATCGATGATGTCGCGGATCTTGCGCTGCACTTCGCCGGTCTTGGGATCGAGGAAAAGCAGCTGGTTGCCGGTGGCGCTGGCAACGATGAGCGACTTGTTGTCCGGCGTGGCCATGAGGTGGTGCGGCTCCTTGCCGACCGAGAAGGTCGACAGCGGCTTTTCACCGGCAGGGTCCAGCAACGATACGGAGGCATCGCCGGAATTGAGCACCACGACCACATTGGCATGGGCCGAGGCGGCCACCGTGGCTAGCAAGGCACTGGCGCACACGGCGCGCAGGGAAAGGGAAAAAAGTTGGCTGAATCGACGCAACATGACGAACTTTAAGCAAAAATACCTGATCTCATCGTGCACAGAGCACGTCCTGGGACATTAACGCCCGCGCAGGCGTTCCCGCTGACACGCTGCTGACGCATTGTGCAAATAATCCGGCATTTTGGTTTACACTGCCTGCCGTTCCGGTCGCATGCCGCTGCCGGAGCGGCTTGGCGCCCACCTGACCGGGCTGGAAGCATGTTTTTGTTGCCCTGCAGCATCTCCGGGTGTCAGCAACCGTCAGGACGTGCCAGCCGCGCCACCCTAATCCCCTACCGAAAGGAACACGATGTCCACGATCACGACAGCTTCCGGGCTGCAATACGAAGAAATCAACATTGGCGGCGGCGACGAAGCCAAGGCCGGCAGCCATGTCACGGTGCACTACACCGGCTGGCTGCAGAACGCAGACGGCAGCGCCGGCAGCAAGTTCGATTCCAGCAAGGACCGCAATGACCCGTTCGCCTTCCCGCTGGGCGCCGGCCACGTCATCAAGGGCTGGGACGAAGGCGTGCAGGGCATGAAGGTCGGTGGCGTGCGCAAGCTCATCATCCCCGCCGGCCTGGGCTACGGTGCCCGTGGCGCCGGTGGCGTGATCCCGCCCAATGCGACCCTGATCTTCGAAGTCGAACTGCTGGCCGTCTGAGACGCAGCGAGGAGAGAGCACATGAGCAGCCTGCAAGAGCAATTCGAAGCCGCCGTGGCAGAGTCCAAGAGCCTGCCCGAGCGTCCTGACAACATGACGCTGCTGAAGATGTACGGCCTCTACAAGCAGGGCAGCAACGGTGACGTCCAGGGCGAACGCCCCGGCATGACCGACTTCGTCGCCCGCGCCAAGTACGACGCCTGGGCCGCCGTCAAGGGCAAGCCGCAGGCCGAGGCACAGCAGGAATACATCGACATCTTCAATGAACTGAAGGGTTGATGCAGGCTGCGCCGTTGGCCCCGGCTAACGGCAGCACCAGCAAAACGGGCGCCCCCGGCATGCAGTCATGCCAGGGGCGCCCGTTTCATTTGGGATCGCCGCTTCGGGCCTTGTTCAGGCCTTGATCACATCGGGATTGAGCAGGTTGGGCGGACGCTGGCCCGACAAGGCGGCAATCAGGTTGCCCGCCGCGCAATTGGCCATGGCCAGGCGGGTCGGCGTGGAGGCGCTGGCGATATGGGGTGTCAGCACCACGTTGGACAGGCCCAGGAACTCCGGCTTGAAGGCCGGCTCGTTCTCGAACACATCCAGGCCGGCTGCGGCAATGCGCCCTTCGCGCAGGGCCGCGATCAGGGCGGCGTCATCGACGATGCCGCCACGGGCGATGTTGGTCAGGGTGGCCGTCGGCTTCATCAGGGCCAGCTCGGTGGCGGTAATGGTGTGATGGGTCTCTTTGGAGTACGGCAGCACCAGCACCACGTGGTCGGCGCGCTGCAGCAGCTCCTGCTTGCTGACGTATTGCGCGTTGTTGGCGCGCGCCTCCAGCTCGGGCGCCAGGCGCGAGCGGTTGTGATACAGCACCTGCATGTCGAAGCCCAGCGAGCGCCGCGCGATGGCCTGGCCGATGCGGCCCATGCCGATGATGCCCAGGGTGGCGCCGTGGATGTCGGGACCGACGAAGCTGTCATAGCTCCACTTGGTCCACTGACCGGCGCGCAGGAAATGCTCGGACTCGGTGATGCGGCGGGCCGCGGCCATCATCAGCGCCCAGCCGAAGTCGGCGGTGGTCTCGTTCAACACGTCGGGGGTGTTGGTGGCCATCACGCCGGCCGCGGTGGCGGCCGCCACGTCGATGTTGTTGTAACCCACGGCCATGTTGCAGACCGCCTTCAGTTGCGGGTTGGCGGCGAAAAGCGCGGCCGTCACCGGCTCGCTGGGGGTGGTGAAGAGACCATCCTTGCCGCGCGCCTTCTCCAGCAGTTCATCGGCGGTGTAGATGCGGTCGTCCTGGTTGGACTCGACCTCGAAATGCTGCTCCAGGCGGGCCAATACCTCAGGAAAGACGGCGCGGGAGACGAAGATCTTGGGTTTCATGATGGTCTCGTTATATCGGTTTCGTTGTCGGGAAAGTGCATCAGGAGATCAGAAGAAAATGAGGTGCATGGCCACGAACAGCGGCACCAGGATGCCGGCCGACCATACCATGTAGCCAAAGAAGCTGGGCATGCGGATGCCGCGTTCCTCGGCGATGGCCTTGACCATCATGTTGGGCGCATTGCCGATGTAGCTGTTGGCCCCCATGAAGACGGCGCCGGCGGAGATGGCCGCCAGCGTCGAGGCCAGCGGCCCCATCAGTTCGCGCGCGTCGCCCGAGGCAGTGTTGAAGAACACCAGGTAGGTCGGCGCATTGTCGAGGAAGGAAGACAGCAGGCCCGTCATCCAGAAATACATGGCGTCGTCGGGCCGCCCGTCGGGGCCGGTGACGGCCCGCACAATGGCGCCAAAGGCGCCCTGCTCGCCCGCGCGCAGCATGGCGATCACCGGGACGATGGTGAGGAAGATGGCCGCGAAGAGCTTGCCCACTTCCAGCATCGGTCCCCAGGCGAAGGCATTGCCCGCCCGCGCCGTCGACGGCGTCAGCCACAGGGACAACAGGATCACCAGCAGCAAGGCGCCATCGCGCAGCAGGTTCTGCCACTCCAGCGCAGCGCCCATGACATGGGCCGCAACGCCCGGTGACCATAGCCCGCTCATCAGCACCAAGCCGACAATGGCAGCGAGCAGCAGGAAATTGATCCGCCCCTCCAGCTGCAGCGGCGAATCGGGCGTGGGATCGAGGAGACGGCGCTCCTCGTGGTTGAGATAGTAGTGCCGGTCCAGCAGGTAGAAGATCAGCAATAGCGCGCCGTACAGGAAAGCCATCGGCCCCAGCAGGTGGCGCGCGGTCCAGAAGAAATCCACGCCTTTCAAGAAACCCAGGAACAGCGGCGGATCACCCAGCGGGGTGAGCGAACCACCCGCGTTGGCCACCAGGAAGACGAAGAACACCACCACATGCACCGTGTGCCGACGATCGTCGTTGGCGCGCAGCAGCGGCCGGATCAGCAGCATGGCGGCGCCGGTAGTGCCCATCAGGCTGGCCAGCAAGGTACCCAGGGCCAGGAGTGCGGTATTGGTGGCCGGCGTGCCATGCAGGTTGCCGCGCACGCAGATGCCACCGGCCACGGCGAAGAGCGCCGACAACAGGATGATGAAGGGGAGGTATTCGGCGATGAGCGCATGCACGCTCACGGCCAGCGCCGCGTGGATGCCATGGAGGGCGGCAAACGGCACCAGGAACACCAGTGCCCAGGCCGCTGCGATCTTGCCGAAATGGTGATGCCACAAGACCGGCGCCGCCAGCGGCAGCACCGCGATGGAGAGCAGCACGCCCGCAAACGGCAAGGCCCACAGCGGCGAGAGAACCGCGCCATCCAGCTCGGCCGCCCAGGCCGGCAAGGGAAGCAACGAGGCCATGACGGCGAGAAGGAAGGCGCTGGCTGGCAAAGGTCGTCCTGCGAGGTGGCATGAAGATGAAATCCCCGCCGGCACTCCAGGCCAAGGCGGGGAGCCACACTATAGCAGCCGGGACGATGGCCACGCGCAAAAAACGGCCGGTGGAAAAACTTTCAGGTATCGTTTAAATCAGCTCAAGCCTTGCTCAGGCCTTGATCTGGAACACCTGACGCAAGTAGTTCACATAAGCCGGATCGTCGCACATGTTCTTGGAGGGCGTATCGGAGAGCTTGGCCACCGGCTGGCCATTGCACCTGACCATCTTCATGACCACCTGCAACGGGGTGTAGCCCAGGTCATTGGTGAGGTTGGTGCCCACGCCGAAGGCTACCTTGGCGCGGTCCTTGAAGCGCAGGTAGAGCGCACGCACCTTGTCGAAGTCCAGGCTGTCGGAAAAGACCAGCACCTTGCCCGAGGGATCGACCCGGTTGTCGCGATAGTGCTGGATCAGGCGCTCGCCCCATTCGAAGGGATCACCCGAATCATGGCGGGCACCATCGAAGAGCTTGCAGAAATACATGTCGTAGTCGCGCAGGAAGGCATCCATGCCGTAGACGTCCGAGAGCGTGATGCCGAGGTCGCCGCGATATTCACGCGCCCAGATCTCGAAGGCGAAGGTCTGCGAATCGCGCAGGCGCGGCCCCAGCGCCTGGCAGGCCTGCAGGTATTCATGGGCCATGGTGCCCAGGGGCGTGAGGTCATGCTGCATGGCGTACATGACGTTGGAGGTGCCGGCAAAGTGCTCGCCCATGTGCTGCTTCATCTCGTCGATGACCTCGGCATGCCAGCTGCGCGAGAAGCGGCGGCGGGTTCCGTAGTCGGCGATCTTGCAGCCGGCCAGCTCGGCGTCGTCGGTGATGACCGACATCTTCTTGCGCAGGCGCGCGCGCCCCTCTTCCAGGTCGGGCGAGCGCTGGGTGGCACGGAAGTAGACCTCGTTGACGATGGCTAGCACCGGCACTTCGAACATGATGGTGTGCAGCCACGGGCCCTTGACGCTGATCTCGATCTCGCCATTGCCGGCCGGATCGGGTTGCACGGTGATGTACTTTTCGTTCAGGTGGAACAGGTCGAGGAAGTCGACGAAGTCGCTCTTGATGAAGCGCAGGCTGCGCAGGTAGTTGAGTTCATCTTCCTTGAAGCGCAGCCGGCACAGTGCGGCGATCTCGGCGCGGATCTCGTCCACGTAGGGCGTGAGGTCGATATCGTCGTTGCGGCACTTGAACCGGTATTCCACCTGCGCGCCGGGGAAATGATGCAGTACCACCTGCATCATCGTGAATTTGTACAGGTCGGTATCGAGTAAGGAAGTGATGATCATGAAATCCGGATGCGGCTGCGCCGCATGCTGCCTTGTTGATGGGCCACGTGCACCACGGGGCGCTCCGGAGCAGCCCCGCACAGTGCATGGTCAGCGCCCGAGGACGCCGCGCCCGCTATCTTAACCGAGATCGGCCAGGCGAAAGGCCCGACTCCCGAGGGGGCTTTCGATCCACCGCGCTTGCCCGGTCATTTCATGGCCGAGGCCGGTCGACGTCCACGCACGTAGTCCACCGGCGGCAGGTAGGCCGCGCCATCCAGGTAGTGCCAGTCGTGGATGCTGCTGCGCCCATCCTTTTGCGACACCCGCCCCACGAAGGCCCCCAGGCTGGCCTGCTGGTCCAGCGCGCGGAAGCTCACCGGCCCCAGCGGCGAGGCCAGATGCAGGCCACGCAGGGCCTCCACCAGGGCATCACCATCGACGCCGTCACTCTTCTTCAGGCCGCTGGCAATGGCCATCATGGCCGTATAGCCGAACACCGAGGCCAGTTGCGGACGCTCGCCAAAGCGCTTGAGGTAGGCGTCCAGGAAGCGCTGGTGCTCGGGGGTGGTGATCTGGTCCCAGGGATAGCCGATGGCGACCCAGTCGCGGATGGCCTCGCTCTGGCTGGGATCCAGGATTTGCGTCCCGGCCAGGGCCATGGAGACGACCTGCACACCCTTGAAGAGCTGCTGGCGATTGCCGGCCTGGACGAATTTCTGCAGGTCTTCGCCAAAGGTGGCATTGAAGATGCCGTCCGGACGCGACTGGCGGATCGCCCGCGCGACATCGTCGCCCTTGATCTTGCCCAGTGCCGGCCACTGGTCGGCGACGAATTCCACATCCGGGCGGGCCGCCTTGAGCAGCAGCTTGAAGCTGGCCACCGCGCTCTGGCCGTATTCATAGTTGGGGGCCACCACCGCCCAGCGCCGCCCCGGCATGCGGGCGGCCTGCTCGGCCAGCATGGCGGCCTGCATGTAGGTCGAGGGACGCACGCGGAAGGTATAGCGATTGCCCTTGTCGAGCGTGATGGCGTCGGAGAGGGCATCGCCCACCACCAGCACGGTCTTGCCGCGGGCGGCTTCGCGCGCGACCGCCAGGGCCACGTCGGAGAGCATGGTGCCGGTCAGCACCTGGACATGCTCGCG
>JAFAMT010000163.1 GCA_019233085.1 Herbaspirillum sp. | reverse complement strand
GCCGGGCCTTGCGGGTCGGCCTTGATCCACAGCGAGATCAGCACCGGGGTGAGACCGCCGAAGACGGCATAGGCCATGTTGTAGGCGAAGGACAGGCCGGTGAAGCGCACCGGCGGCGGGAAGGCGCGGGTGGAGACGATGGGCGTGAGCGAGATGCTGCCCACGAACAGGCCCACCAGCGCATAGCCCCATACCAGCGACTCGGGCGAACCGGGCAACTGGCCGTAGAACCAGAAGCTGGACAGGCCCAGGCCGCCCCAGCCGATGATCATGCTGGCGCGCGTGCCGATGCGGTCGGCCAGCCAGCCGATGACCAGGCAGCCGATGGTCAGCATCAGGGTACCGGCGCAATTGGCCTGCATGACCAGCTTGGCCGGCAGGTGATGCACGGTCTGCAGGTAGGAAGGCGTCATCAGGATCACCACCACCACCGCGCCGGAGAGGCACCAGGTCATGCCGGCGGTCAGCACGCTGGCGGCGCGGTGCTCGCGCAGGACCGTCTTGAGCGGCAGTTCACTGGATTGCTTGCGGCGCGCGGCCAGTTCGCGGAACACCGGCGTCTCTTCCAGGTAGCGGCGCAGGTACACCGACACCAGGCCGAACACGCCGCCCACGATGAAGGGAAGGCGCCAGGCGTAACCGGCCACCTCGGCCGGATCGAAGACGCTGTTGATGAAGATGCCCATGAGCGAACCCAGCAGGATGCCGCCGGTGATGCCGGCAGTCAGCGAACCGACGCCGAAGCTGTAGCGGTTGGCAGGCACGTGCTCGGCTACGAACACCCAGGCGCCCGGCATCTCGCCGCCGATGGCCGCGCCCTGCAGGGTGCGCATCAACAGCAGCAGGATGGGTGCGGCCACGCCGATGCTGGCATAGGTGGGCAAGAGACCGATCACCAGCGTCGGTACCGCCATCAGGAAGATCGACAACGTGAACATGCGCTTGCGCCCGATCACGTCGCCATAGTGGGCGATGATGATGCCGCCCACCGGACGGGCCAGGTAACCGGCGGCGAAGATGCCGAAGGTCTGCAGCATGCGCAGCCATTCGGGCATGTCGGCCGGGAAGAACAGCTTGCCCACCACGGCGGCGAAGAACACGTAGATGACGAAGTCGTAGAACTCCAGCGTGCCACCCAGGGCCGACAGGCCCAGGGTCTTGTAGTCGGACGAAGTGAGAGGTCGGTGCTGGGACTCGTTCAAAGCCCCGGTAAATTCAGCGGAAGTGGTCATGTTGGTTCACTAACGGCAAAGCCGGCATCGGGGCCCCGCGCCAGCACTTGCACAAGCGGCAAGACCATGGCGCAGCGGGCCGGGAGGCCTGCTTCATCTTTTCGGTCGGGTAGTCGCAGACGGCATGCCTGCGCAGGACAGATTCAGCGGAAAACGTAAGGAAGAGAGATACGATTCAGCGTCGAAACTGGCTTAATGATAACCGAAAGCGGCAAAACTTTCGCGCTGCAGCATAATTGGCTGCAGCATGGTTACTCCGCAGCATCGGCAGCCGTGGCGCTTCTGCCAACCCCAAATTGCAACGAAGCCCGCATCGCAACCTTGATTGCAATGCGAGCTTCGTCGGGTCATTCCTGCGCTCGGACGATGTTTTTTCCTTATCCCATTAGGGACCAGCCCAGTGCGTGGTTACCCGTTTTTGCGAGCCACCGGCGCTCAGGACTCAAGCACGATATCGACGGATGAACTGCGCCGCAGCATCAGGAAACCTTCACCATAGATGTTGCGAATCTGCATAGGGGACTCCTGCAAGGAGCGCAATTTCTGCCGCACGCGGTAGATCAGCGCGTCGATGCGATGGGCATCGTATTCCTCGGCCCCCGAGCGCAGCAGGTCGAACAGTTGCGTATGCGACACCGGATAGTTCGGACTCTGCAGCAAGGCGGCCAGGGCCGTGCTTTCCTTGTCGGTGAATTGCTGGGCTACCACGCCATTGCTGGCCAGCCGTCCCGACTTGCGGTTGAAGGTCCACTTTTCCGACTCGGATGTACTCTGGTGCGGTGCCGTCTTCATGCGCCGTGACAAGGCGGTGAGCGTGGCCGAGACCTCTTCCAGCTTCAGCGGCTTGACCAGGTAATAGTCGGCACCGTCGCTCATGCAGCGCACCTTGTCTTCCAGACGCGTGGCGGCGGTGAGAATCACGATGCCCATGGACGGGAAGTGCTGGCGCAGCGAGGCTAGCTCGGGCAACAGACTGCCATCAGGCAAACCGATGTCGGTCATCAGGATATCGGGCTGGCGGCTCTTGAGGAAGTCGCGCGCCTGTCCCAGCGAGGAGCAGACGGAGACTTCATAAGACAATTCCCCCACGTGTGCGCTGAGCGTATTACGCCAGTCGATGTCGCTCTCAACGATTAGTACTTTCATCACTCTAGTGTTCCGGACTCAATGTTTTTATGACTGCCGGAGCATCCCCCCGCGTACTGTCGTACGTGCATCCGGGCCCACCGTCAGGCAGGGATATGCTTTCCATAATCACAACGTTATACAGAAAATATCTGCAAATAAAATCATAAAAACTCGCAGACACACTGCTCCCAAAAACTCCACGGCGACTGGGTTTCAGCCCAACAGCCGGGTTACTGTCGTTAGTAAATGGTCGACCGAACAGGGCTTGAGCAAAAAGGCCGATATCTCGGCAATACGGGCGTTCGAGGCAGGCAGGTTGGCGCTGATGAGGGCCACCGGAATATGGTCATAGCGCTCGTCGGACTTGATGTAGCGTGCCAGCGCCATGCCATCCATGCGCGGCATGGACAGGTCGGTCAGCACCAGCGACGGCATTTGCGACTGCATCAAGGCGATGGCCTCTACCCCGTCGGCCGCTGCCATGACGGCCAGACCGCTATGCACCAGAATCTCGCAAAGCAGCTCGCGCGAGTCGGCATGGTCTTCCACCACCAGCACGGTCTTATCTGTCTCCTTCGTTCCCACGGCATCTCCCTCCAAAGCCCACCGCACCCCTATCGGTACGGTGATCTGTTGTGAGTGATGGTGAAGCTTGGGGAGGAATCGCGATATCAGGAAATTCCTGATGAAAAAGACAATATTGTGATGGAGCAAGCCTGGCCGCGTGGAAGTGGCATCGACATCGGTCCCGGCACCGGGAGCCGGTGCGCGGCCACAGGCGGGAAACTCAGCTCCGGGAGGGGAGGAGACGCTGGATTTCGTCCAGCAGGCGTTCGAAGAACACCGGCTTGCGCAAGAACAGGTTGTGACTGGATTGCGACAGATCGTGGCGCTCGGGTGCGCCGCTGCACAGGATCACCGGCAGGTGGGCCCCACCCGGCAAGGCACGCACGGCGGCGCACAGTTCCAGGCCATTCATTACCGGCATCATGCAGTCGGAGATGAGCAGGTCCGGCCATTCCTGTTGCATCCTGGCCAGGGCTTCGACGCCATGGCTGGCCGTGCTCACCCGATAGCCATGCAATTCCAGCAACATGGCGTAGGTATCGGTAATGTCCACCTCGTCATCGACGACCAGCAGCAGCGGCTGGCGTGCGGGCCGGGGGGGTGATGCAAGGTCGGACATGATCAGCATCCATCCGCAAGCGGAGTCGAAGCCGTGGCGGCCAGGCCATCGATCTCGATGCCGGCATCGGAAATGTTCATCAGGCGAGCCGCGCCGTCATAACCGTTCTCGCGCAGCTTCATCACCGAGATCTGGCGGCGGTTGACCTCGTTGCGGGCGACGTATTCCAGCAGCATCATGTTTTCGTAGAGCTGGGAGGAGCTGGGGTCGACCTGCGGGCGCGACTCGCGGAAATAGGGCAGTTGCTCGGTGATGAAGGTGGTCACGCCGCGCGAGCGCAATTCATTGGTCAGCGCCACCAGGAAGGGGCGCACCCGCTGCTGCTGGACCACGATGCTGCGCAGGCCGTCGACGCCGTCGATGAGCAAGCGTGTCACCCCGCGCCGGCCGATGTTGTCCAGCATGCGCTTGGCCAGGTCATCGCAGAGGGTCTCCAGCGGCAATTGCCACAGCATCTGCAGCGCCCCGCTCTCAAGGTAGTCGTCGAGCCGCATGCCGGCCTTGCGGGCCTTGGCCAGCAGCCGTTCGGGCGATTCGTAGAAGCCCACGATGAGGCATTGCTGCTCGTCCTTCAGGCCCTGCTCGATGAAGTGCAGGCCCATGAGGGTCTTGCCTACCCCGGGGCTGCCCAGGAGACAGGTCAGCGAACCGCTGACCACGCCACCGCCGATGCACTTGTCCCAGGAGGGGATGCCCACGCTGACATAACGGTCGGAAGTGCCCGGCACCTTGCCGGCGCGGGTGGCGGTGGCTTCGAAGCGGGGGAAGATCTCCACCCCGCTCTGGTTGATCTCGAACACATGCTTGCCCAGCAGGTGGTTGGCGCCACGCAGCTTGAAGACCTTGATCTCGCGCACCAGCTGCATGCCGGACTCGTACTGGCTCAGCTCGATGACGCCATCGACCAGGGTGTTTTCCGACTCCGGCATGTTGCCCTCCACCGGCGAGAGCAGCAGGGTCGTACAGTTCATCGTGAAGACCAGCGAATTGAGGGCGTGCATGAACTCCGACAGGTTCAGGTCGGACGGCCCCGAATCACGCACCGACCGAAAACCGTCGATGACCAGCATGCCCGGCCGATGCCGGTTGAGCTCGGCGCTGATCAGACGCAGCAGGCCGCGCAGGCCGCCACTGGCCAGGCTGGCATAGCCGCTCAACATCTGGATCTGATGACCGACCAGGCTATCGTCGAAGAAGTCGAAATTGCTCACATGATTGAGCATCTTGGCGTGCGACTCGGCGATGAGGGTCAGCAGCATCACCTGCCGGCCGGCACGCGCCTGCATGAAAGCCACCTGCGAGGCCAGCGTGGTCTTGCCACTGCCGGCCAGGCCCTGGATCAGGTAGAGGCTACCGGCCGGCAAGCCGCCCCCGAGGATCTCGTCGAAACCGGCAATGCCCGTGCCGAGCAGGGCGATGCGATGGGTCCGCCCGGAAGCGATATCGGCGGACGCAGAAGACTGCAAGGGGTCGCTCATGGATGGATGACGTTGGTTTTATTGTGCGAACGTATTGTGCGAACGAACGGGGCTGACGCAACATTATACGTGCGCCCTCTAAAAGACTAAGGTCGCCAACCATGAGGAAAGTTGCATCGTCTCCTGAAGAAAAATCCTCGTGGCGCCCCGCTAGCGCAGCTTGAATACGCTGACCGCCTGCGCCAGGCTGGCGGCCTGCTCCTGCATGGCCTGGGCAGCGGCGGCGGCCTGTTCCACCAGGGCGGCGTTTTGCTGGGTGACCTCGTCCATCTGGGCCACGGCGCGGTTGATCTCGTCGATCCCCACGCTCTGCTCGCTGGTGGCGGCCGAGATCTCGCTGACCACATCGGTGACGCGCTTGACGCTGTCGACCACCTCCGACATCGTGCTGCCGGCCTGGCGGACCAGGCTGGTGCCGGCGCCGACCTTGCTGACGGAGTCATCGATGAGCTGCTTGATTTCCTTGGCGGCCGAGGCCGAGCGTTGCGCCAGGCTGCGCACTTCCGAGGCCACCACCGCGAAGCCGCGCCCCTGCTCACCGGCGCGGGCCGCCTCCACGGCGGCATTCAAGGCCAGGATATTGGTCTGGAAGGCAATGCCATCGATGACGCCGATGATCTCGACGATGCGATTGGAGGCCTGGTTGATCGCCTCCATGGTCTGTACCACCTCACCCACCACGCCGCCGCCCCGCACGGCCACCTCGGAAGCGGTGCGCGCCAGCTGGTTGGCCTGGCGGGCATTGTCGGAGTTCTGCTTCACCGTCGAAGTCAGCTCCTCCAGCGCCGAGGCCGTCTCTTCCAGCGAAGAGGCCTGCTGCTCGGTGCGATGCGAGAGGTCCAGGTTGCCGGTGGCGATCTCGGTCGAGGCCGTGGCGATGCTGTCAGTGCCGGTGCGCACATTGCCCACCACCTGCAGCAAGCCCTGGTTCATGGTCTGCAGGGCCGCCATCAGTTGCCCGGTCTCGTCGCGGCCTTGCGCGCGGATATCGGCCGTCAGGTCCCCCCGGGCCACCCGGCGCGCAATCTCCACCGCCTCCTGCAGGGGGGTGGCGATGATGCCTGCCACATACAGCGCCAGGCCCAGCCCGATCACCAGGGCCGACACCAGGATGCCGACCACCCAGACCCGGCCTTTGCCGAAGGTCTCATCAGCACCGGCGGTGGCGGCGTCACCGCCATCCTGGTTGACCTTGATGAGCTTTTCCAGGTTGGCCAGGATATCGGGATAGAGCTTGTTGGAGTAACCCATGAACAGGTCGCGGGCCTGGGCATTGTCCTTGGCCAGGAAGGCCGCCACGATCTTCTTGTGCTCGCCAAGGAATTCACCGATCTGCTGCTTCACCTGCGGGTAGGTGTCACGTTCCTGGGCGGTATTGAGGCCGGCCTCGTAGTCCTTCATGGTCTTGTCCAGGCCGGTGAGGATGGCCTGGCTACGCGAGACCAGGCCGGTCATGGCCTCCACGTTACCATCGTAGATCGCCAGCTGCGACTCCGTGCCGCGCAGGCGCACGAACAGCAGCTTGATATCGGCCAGCTTCTTCTGCGCCGGCATCCAGTCCCGCGTGATTTCCGAGGAGGCGTTCTTGACCTTGGCCAATTGGCTGATCGAGAACACCCCCTGGATGGCCATCAACACCAGTACCGCCAGGAAAGCCAGCAGCAGCTTCCTGGCGATCTTCAGATTCTTGAACCAGTTCATCATCTCTCCCTGACACCGCCGCGCAGTGGGCGGACTCGCTGCCTTGTCTGACCTGCCCCCGGATTGCCCCTGCCTCCGGTGTGTCGCCATTATCGGGGTCGCCCTCCCCCCTCAATCGGGCAATGAGAGGGGATTTTACCCACCTGGGCCCGAGCGACCGCCAAGAAAAAAGCGCCCCTGCCCGACCGGGCAAGGACGCTTCTGCTGCAACAGCCAGAACGGATCAGGGCTTGGCAAACCCGCCCGGCAGCTCGGCCTGGCTGCGCATGCGCTCGTAGTCCCCCTTGGGAACCGGCTGGGCATCGGGCTCGCCCAGTTTCTCCAGGGGGATACGATACGTCTCGCGGGCACTGAAGGCAGCCAGCGCGGCCACGATCGTGATGGCGAAGGCGATGCTGCCCACTGTCAGCCAGATGTGATCGGCACCCGGCGGCGCCACGGCAGTGAACAACGCCGGCAGCATGGCCGTGATGGCGGTACCGACGTTCTGGGCGATGGCCATGGCCGAGACGCGGCTGCGGGCCGGGAACAGTTCCGGGTAGAAACTGGGGAACACCGCGTTATAGCCCTGGTACACCACACCCCACATCAGCAGCGACATCAGGAAGGCCAGCGGCACATTGTGGATGCTGATGGCATACAGGTAGGCAAAGGCGAACAAGCCCGCCAGCAGCGAGCCGACGATGATGGGCGGACGGCGACCGATGCGGTCCGACAGCTTGCCTACGTAGGGGATGATCAGCACGGCCACGATATTGCCCACCACCGGGATCCACAGGTAGACGTCCTTGGCAAAGCCGATGCCATAGGCCGGCTGCACCGCATAGGCCGCGCCGAAGATGGTGGCCACCACCGGGATCACGTTCATGAGCGCCATGCAGACCACGCGCAGCATGTTGGGCGTGCAGTCACGGAAGGCGTCGACCACCGGCGAACGGCGCTGCGGGTCATTCTTGTCGGCGGCCTTGAAGACCGGGGTTTCCTCGACGGTACGGCGGATCACCCAGCCGGCGATGATGACCACGAAACTGAGCAGGAAGGGAATGCGCCAGCCCCAGACATTGAACTGCTCGGCCGGCATGTAGTGCGCCAGCGGCAGGAATACCGCCGCCGCCAGGATCTGCCCGGCCTGCACCCCCTGCAGCGTGAAGCTGGAGAAGAAGCCGCGCCGCCCGAACGGCGCATGCTCCAGGATCATGGAACTGGCCCCGGAGATCTCGCCGGCCACCGCAAAGCCCTGCAGCAGCCGCATGATCACCAGCAAGGCCGGCGCCCACAGGCCGACCTGGTCATAGGTGGGCAGGAGGCCTACCCCGATGGTGGAAAACCCCATCAGGAACATGCACCACAGCAGCACGTTCTTGCGGCCATGGGTGTCTCCCAGGTGGCCCAGCACGAAGGCGCCGATGGGACGCGCCACATAACCCACGCCATAGGTGGCCAGCGAGGCGATGATGGCGGTGGTCGGATCACCCTTGGGGAAGAACAGCTGCGGGAAGATCAGCGAGGCCGCCGTCGCATAGATGAAGAAGTCGTAGTATTCCAGCGCCGAGCCGATCCAGCCGCTGGCGGCGGCCTTCCTGCTCTGCCGGGTGTGGTCGCCGGCGTCCTGCGCCGGGGTAACCGATGTGTGTCTGGGTTGCATAGTGTCTCCGTCTGAAGATGCCATAGTGGACGATCGCGGGTCAGGCTGCATCAGAATCGATGCAGGATGCCCATCTGCAAGCCGACCAGGCTCTTGCCATTGATATCAGCCCCGGCCAGGTTGCTGCCGGGCCCGGCCGAACCGCTGAAGCGCCAGCCGGCATTGGCCTGGTTCTTCATGTAGTTGGCGAAGCCGTACAGCGTGGTGCGCTTGGACAGGTCGTAGTAGGCGCCGAGGTTGCCGCCCTGGGCGCCGCCATCCTTGTGGCTGGTATCGATCATCACGCCGTAGAGCGCGCCGATGCGCAATTGCGGCGTGAGGCGATAGTCGGCCGAGACCTGGTAGACGTTGTAGAAGCGCTGGATGTTGGCGTCATTGCCCGCAAAGAAGTTGTTGGGATTGCTGACGTTGTTGAGGATGGTGGCCGCATTGTTGCCATTGGCATTGGCAGTGCTGTTGTTGCTGCGCACATAGGCCAGGTAGACCTTGCCCGGGCCATAGTCGTAGTTGAAGTAGACATTGTGGTACTGCACCGCATTGTCGTACTGGCCGCCGGCATTGGGCTTGGCCATCAGGCCGGCATAGCCGGCGCGGTAGGCGCCGTTGGTGTAGTCCAGGCCGAACTGGTAGACACCGCGGCGGCCCAGGCCTTCGCCAGCCGTCTCCGGCATGGCGTAGTGGAGGTCGATCTGGAAACCGGCCCAGCGCGGCGATTTCCACGACAGGTCATTGTCGAAGCGCGAGGGCACGCCGAAGGTATTGATGATGGAACCGTAGGTAGTGCGCTCGGTGTAGTCGATGGCGCCGCCGATGAAGAAGGGCACGCTGTTCTGGCGACCCACGCGGAACTCGCCCGCCACCGGGGTCTTGATGCCGACCCAGGACTGGCGGTCGAACAGGCGGGTGCTGTCGGCCAGGCCGCCGGTGTCGCCGGCAAAGCCGTTTTCCAGCGTGAAGGTGGCCGCATAGCCGCCGCCCAGGTCTTCATAACCCTTCAGGCCGATACGGCTGCGCAGGATGGCGCCGTCATTGATGGCCCACAGGCTCTTGCCGCTGCTGCTGCGCATGTAGCCCAGGTATTGATCGACGGTGCCATAGAGGGTCACGTTGCCGGCCGCGCTTTGCGCCAGGGCCGGGCCGCTGGCTGCCAGCAGCAGGCCAAGGGTGACGGGGGTCCGTAGGGATCTGGTTTTCATGTCTCTCTGCTCTCTGTTGTCGTTGTGATGAGTGCTGCACCTCATCCCTGGCACAAGGCACAGGGTCTCCCCTGCCGGCGCGGGCGCGGCACGAGGGTCGGAGATGGGAAAGGCGCGCGGCGTGGAGCCGACGGGCCGGCGGGCAAGGCTCAGGTCGGTGGGGGCCAGGCGGTCATCTTGTCTCCTCAGTTGTCTCTGTGTTGTATCGATGTCGCCAGTGCGGTCTGGCTCTTCTTGTTGTTGATCGATGGCGGGTGGTCGGCTGTGCGGCTGCGCGCTCAGGCAAACATCGGTTCGCGCACCCGCAGGCCGCGCCGGAGCACCTGGTCGGTCACCCACTTGGCGGAACGCCGCGCACGCTCGGCCACCACGGCCGGCGCCATCTGCAGGTAGTCGTCGTTGAACACCTCGAAGCTGTAGTCGCCCCGGTAGCCACCGCGATGCAGGCGCCGCACCATGTCCGACAGTTCGGCCGAGTGCTCCCCCTCGCCGGGGAAGACGCGCAGGTGCCGCGCCGTCTCCAGCCTTTCCTCGGGGCTGCGGATCTCGCGCCACATGAAGTCCGACAGTTGCACCATGGCGATGCGCCGGCCGGGGATGGCCCCCAGGTCTTCCAGCGCACAGCGGTTGGCGAGGATGTGGAAGGAATCGATCACCACGCCCAGGTTGGCGTGATCGGCCAGCTCCACCACTTCCCAGGCCTGCATGTACTGGTTGATGTGCCGGCCCCAGGAGAGCGCCTCGAAGCCCACGCGGATGCCCAGCGGTACCGCCAGGTTGGCCAGCTTGGCCAGGTCGCGGGCGATACGGCCGGTGTCGCCGCTGGCGTGCTGCGAGGTCGACGAACACACCAGCAGCAGCGGCGCGCCCACGGCCTTGCAGATCTGCAGCAGGTTCTTGGCCACGTCGACCTTGTAATCGTGCAGGGTTCCCTGCAAGCCTTCATAGTCGCGCATGACCTGGATGCCGGTCACGCGCAGGCCGCTGGCACGTACCAGCGCCACCGCCGCATCCAGCCCGCCGGGGTAGCCGACCAGGTCCTTGGACCACAGCATGATCTGCGAGAAACCCGCAGCGATGGAGGCCTGCAACTTGGACTCCAGCCCACCCGGCAGGGTGATGGTATCCATGCCGAAATTGTCCAGGTTCACAGGGCCTCCAGGTGGCGGAAGTCATCGGCCGACACGCCCGGCCAGCCAAACAGTTCGAGGTACAGCGGGGCCTGCTCGATGAGCATCTCCTTGCCCTTCTGGATGCGGCAGCCCTTGGCCTGTGCCTGCACCAGCAGCTGGCTCATCTCGATCTTCATGCCGCAGTCGGCCACGATGGCATGCGGGCTGACACCCTCCAGCGCAAAGGGCATGGGGTCGCCCACATGCATGCCCAGCGGCGTACAGTTGACCAGCAGGTCGAAGCCGCTGGCGTCGGGCTGGGCAAAGCGCACCCGGGTCGCCGGGTAGGCCTCCTGCACCCGTGCCAGCAGTTCCTCGGCACCGGCGCGGTGGGTGTCGTAGACACAGATCTCGGCCACGCCCTGCGCCGCCAGCGAGGCCACGATGGCGCAACCCACGCCACCGGTGCCCACCACCAGGGCACGGGTGGTGTTCCATGCCAGCGGCGTGTCACCGACGGTGCGCGCCAGGGCGCGGATGAAACCCTCGCCATCGATCAGGTCGCCGTGGATGACGCCGTCGGCATCGCGATAGACCGCATTGCAGGCACCGGCCACGCGGGCGCGCAGGGTGGACTGGTCGACCGCTTCCAGCGTCATGCGCTTGTGCGGGATGGAGACGAAGATGCCGCCCACGTTCTCGGTCTTCATGAACATGCGCACCGCCTCGCAATAGCGCTCCGGCTCGATCTTGAACGGGATGACCCGGGCATCCAGGTCGTGATGCTTGAAATAGGCATTGAACAACGTCGGTGCCTTGACCTGCTCCACCGGCCAGCCGATGACCGGGAAGATGCGTGTGGTTCCTGTGATTTCTTTCATGACTTCACTTCCTGTCTTTCTGGCTGCGTACCAGTTCGAAACTGACGCCGCCCTTGTAGAGCTGGGTGAGCGCACCGCGCTCGCTGACCTGGGTCGGCGCACGGTCGACGAAGACCACGCCGCGTTCCTGCAACTGCCGCACCGCCTGCAACACGTCGGGCGCACCCAGGCCCAGGCGCAACAGTTCCTCTTCCCAATGGATGTCCTCGGTGCCTTCGGGCGGCTCCACCAGCTGGATGTAGAACTGGCGGCAAGGGCTGGCCAACAGGCTGCCCTTGGGCAGGATGCCGAAGAACTGGCCTTCCGGCAGCACGGTGAAACCCATCAGGGTCGAGTAGAAATCGATCCACTCGCGCAGCCGGTCCGGACGCACCGCCTGCACCAGGCCGAAGAAATGCAAGTCGGCCAGGGCCGTGGTCTTGCGCCGCTCCTGGCTGGAGGGCTTGAAATCGACGTCGTAGATGGAAAAGTCGCGATAGCGGTCGACGAAATAGAGGATGGAGTCGCCACAGCCATGCACGCCGGGGATGTTCAGCTCCATCGCCCCGGCGCGGGTGGGGATGCCCCAGGCACCCAGCTCGGTGACGCGGCGATAGGCTTCGTTGGCATCGCGCACGCGCAGGGCGATGGCGCTCAGGTTGGTGGACTGGACATCGCTGTCGAAACCGGCCCGGGCCGCGACGTCGGCATTGACGATCACGTTCATCTCGCCCTGTGTATAAAGCACCACCTCGCGCGAACGATGGCGGCCGACCTGCTCAAAACCCATGCGCTCCAGCACCGCACCCAGCGCCAGCGGCTCGGTGGTGGCGTATTCGATGAACTCGATGCCGTCGATACCCAGCGGATTGGTGGGGACAGGATTGTTTTCTATGGTGTTCATCATGATCCCGATGATTTGTCTCGGAGGCGAGTATAGCCAAGCACCATCCCCTCAAAAAGACCAAAACGTCACCAAACGTGCGATAATCGCGCAAATTGTTCGCCAATCACTCATTTATCGATTTTTCTTACGATGATCGACCAAACACCGGTAGAGATAGACATCCAGAAGCGTGATCTGATCGAAGGCCTGATGAAGGGATTCGACGTCATCACCGCCTTCAACAGCGATTCGCCCCAGCTGACCGCCAGCGAAGTGGCCGAGCGCGTGGGCCTGACCCGCAGCGCGGCGCGACGCTACCTGTTGACGCTGGTGCATACCGGCATGGCGGCCTCGGACGGCAAGAAGTTCTGGCTCATGCCGCGCCTGTTGAACCTCGGCCAGTCCTACCTGGAGTCGGCGCGGGTGCCGCGCGCGGTGGTCCCGTTCCTGCAGCGGCTGACCCAGCAGTTGCAGGAATCGACCAATTTCTCCCTGCTCGACGGGGATGAGATCGTCTACGTGACCCGGGTCACGGCGGCCCAGCTGGTCAATGCCGGCTTCGAGCCGGGCACCCGCCTGCCGGCCTACACCACCACCGCCGGCCGCGTGCTGCTGGGCACCCGCGAGGATGCCGAGATACAGGCCTACCTGGACCGGGTCACGCTGATCCCGCACACCCACATGGCGGTCACCGACAAGGCCGCCCTGTTCCAGGAAATCATCACCATGCGCAAGCAGGGCTATGGCGTCACCGAAAACCAGTTCGAGATGGGCATGCGCGGCATCGCCATCCCGGTGAAGAACCGCAATGGCCGCGTCATCGGCGCCTTGAGCGTGACCTCCAACATCGCCGCCTGCCCGCGCGAGGAAGCCATCTCACGCGGCGTGCCGGCGCTGCAGACCACGGCCAATACCTTGATGATGTGGGTATGAGGAGCAGGTGATGAGCCAGGTAGACAATCCCCCTGCGGCAGATGAGGGTGATGAAGGCGGGCTGGCGCGGCGCGACTGGATTGCCGGACTGGAGAAGGGGTTGATGATCCTGGAGGCCTTCGACTACGACAACCAGCGCATGACCTCGGCCCAGGTGGCCGCCCGTACCGGCCTGTCGCGCACGGCTGCGCGGCGCTACCTGCTGACGCTGGAACACCTGGGCTACCTGCACAGCGAAGGCAAGACCTTTACGCTGACGCCGCGCGTGCTCAAGGTGGGCTGGTCGTATTTCGATTCGGCACCGCTGCCGCGCATCCTGCAGCCTTTCCTGCAACAGATCACCGGCCAGACCGGCGAGGCCGTCTACGCCAGCGTGCTCGATGGCTGGGACCTGGTCTTCATCGCCCGCAACGGCGCCGCCCGGGTGATGACCACCGGCTTCGTGCTGGGCGCGCGGGTGCCGGCGCAACTGGCTTCGCCGGGCATCGTGATGCTGGGCGCCCTGCCCGAGCCGCAAGTGCGGCAATGGCTGGCCGGCTGCCCCATGACGCCTTTCACGCCGCACACCATCACCGATCCCGACCGCCTGTACGAGGAAATCGCGCGTGCCCGGCAACTCGGCTACGCGCTGGTGGAACAGCAACTGCAGACCGGCGTGCGAGGCATCGCGGTGCCGCTCAAGAACCGCCACGCCAGGGTGATCGGCGCATTGAGCCTGAGCATCCCGATGGCCAGCGAATCACGGGAGCAGGCGCTGGGACGCATCCTGCCGGCCTTGCAGCAGGCGGCCAATGCCTTGATCAATCAGGTTTGACCACCCAGGTTTGATCCTGGTTCTGTAGGTATCGCGAGCGACCGGCCGTTCGGCCTGAGTATCGGCACAGCCGCGTATCGAAGGTTCTGGGAGGGAGCGCAACCTCCGCGCACCTTCGATACGGCCCCAGGGGGCCTACTCAGGCCGAACGGTAATCAGGGCGCAGGAAACCGGCTGCTCAGAGAAGCCGGACGGTAATCAGGCCACAGGGAAGCAGCGTCTCAGAGTTCGGTAAAGACCGTCTCGGTCGACAGGCGCGACTTGGGCAGCTTGGCGTTGAAGTCATCGGCGCCGTGATAGCCCAGGCCGACCAGTACCACGCTGGTGAAGCCCTGCTCACGCAAACCCAGCTCCTCGTCCAGCACCTTGGCATTGAAGCCTTCCATCGGCACCGCATCCACTTCCAGCGCGGCCGCGCCCAGCAGCAAGGTGCCCAGGGCCAGGTAGACCTGCTTCTCCATCCAGTGCTGGGCATCCTTCAGGTCGTAGCGATGCAGGTTGCTGTACATCAGGCGCGAGCCTTGCTGGCCGGCACGCGCTTCGGGATTGGCGAAACGGCCATCGGCCTGTTCCTTCTCCAGCAGGGCCTCCAGGTGGCTGTCGCTGATGCCGGTGCGGGCGCACAGCACCAGCACGTGCGAGGCATTGAGGATCTTGGGCAGGTTGTAGGGATAGCGGGCTTCAGCCGCCTTGGCCACGCGCGCCTTGCCGGCATCGGTGGAGGCCAGCACGAAATGCCAGGGCTGCGAATTGACCGAGGACGGCGCCAGGCGCAGCAGTTCGCGCAGTTCGGCGATGACGTTGGCGGGAATCTTGCGGCTGGGATCGAAGGCCTTGGTGGAATGGCGCTTGCGGGCGAACTGGAGGAGGCTCATGGAATTTCCTTCAAAAAAAAGGGGTCGGGTTGTATGGAGATGGGCAATCTCTCTGGCTGGCATGATCGGCCATCCTCCGGTTTCAAAAAAGCGGAAGGCGACAGAAACATTTTCAAAATATTTTTGAAAGTAAAATAAGGTCCCTGCCCGATTTTCCCGACCACCATGATCCGACTGGAAGACCTTGCCATCTTCGTCTGCGC
>JAFAMT010000060.1 GCA_019233085.1 Herbaspirillum sp. | reverse complement strand
GATGTCCTCAAGACCAGCGCCATCGAAGGCGAGCAATTGAATGTGGCGTCGGTGCGTTCCTCGATCGCCCGCCGCCTGGGCGTGGATATCGGTGCGCTCGCGCCGGTGGACCGGCATGTGGAAGGCGTGGTGGAGATGATCTTCGATGCTGCCGCCAACAGCGACCAGCCTCTCACCGTGAAACGGCTGTTGGGCTGGCATGCAGCCTTGTTCCCCACCGGCTATTCCGGCATGAGCCAGATCACTGCCGGTGACTGGCGTGACGATGCGCAAGGCCCCATGCAAGTAGTCTCCGGCCCCATCGGCCGCCAGAAGGTCCATTACGAAGCCCCTCCCGCTGCAAGCCTGAAGACCGAAGTGGCGCGCTTCATCCGCTGGTTCAACGCTCCGCAAGATGCAGAGCCGGCCTTGATCCGCGCCGGCCTGGGACATCTCTGGTTCGTGACCCTGCACCCCTTCGACGACGGCAATGGCCGTATCGCCCGCGCCATCGGCGACCTGCTGCTGGCGCGCGCCGACGGCAGCCCGCAACGTTTCTACAGCCTGTCGGCACAGATACAGCGCGAGCGCAAAGCCTATTACGAGATCCTGGAACGCACGCAGAAAGGGAGCCTGGACGTCACCGCATGGCTGCTGTGGTTCCTGCAGATGCTGGAGGAAGCTCTCAAGCAGGCGCATCACACCCTGGATACCGTCCTGGGCAAGGCGCGCTTCTGGCAGAAGATGGCCGGCGCCGCCCTGAATGCACGCCAGGTCAAGGTGCTCAATCGCCTGCTGGACGGCTTCGATGGCAATCTCAACAACCGCAAGTGGGCGGCCATTGCCAAGTGCTCCCCGGACACTGCCCTGCGCGATCTCGGAGAACTGGTGGAACTGGGGCTGCTACAACGCTCCGAAGCCGGCGGTCGTAGTACCAGCTATACCCTGGTGCTGGACTGATCCAACAGCCCGATCTCGCTCTCCAACACCCCCACCACCCCATCAATGCGCTCCCGCAACCACGCCCGGCCCTGCACCTGCGGCATCTGCGCCAGCATCAGCAGCATCGGTGCCGACAGGCTCAGGCGCAGGTACTGGCTGCGCTGACCGTCGCTGCCCCTGCAGGGTACCGGCTGCCCGATGGCATAGACGTACTCTTGCGCCTGCTGCGGCTGCATCTGGTTCAGGCGCCGATAGACGCGTTCCACTTCGGCAGGGCTCAGGCTGCGCTGGCCGCTGCTATCCCTGCAACGCAAGGCAAACAGACTGCGGGGTCCGCTGCGACCATCGCGCAATGCATCGAGCAGGGACAGCGAAGACGATGCCGCCACACGCTGCGTGAGCGCTTCCTCGAAGCACCCCAGCCATTCCCGCCGCACTGGGTCGGGCAGCTGCTGATATCGCTGCATCGCATACAGCGCCGCTTCCCAGCGGGCCAGCACGCCGAAGTTGGGCTGTCCCTGTGCCTCCACATCGGGTACATCCTGCGGCCACAGGCTGCCCCACGCGTCGCCACCCAGCAGCGCACCACAGAAGGCGGGCGCGCCATAGAACTTGGAGCCGGTCAGTACCACCAGGCATTGAAGCGCCAGGTAATCCTGCAAGTCCTGTGCCTCGCAACGCAGCTGCGAACAATCGACCAGCACGCTGGTGTGCTGCGGCGAGCTGGTGGCAATCTGCTGTACCAGGGCCTGGCTGGGGTAGCAGCAGCCGGATTTGGATTCATCGACCCGCACCACCATCACCGGCACATCCTCGGCCAGCGATTGCATCACCACCCGCAGGAAATCCTGGTCGATCGCCTGCGCGCTGCGACAGGCACCGTCCTCGCCACGGATGGCGATCTCGCTCAGCTCGGCCATCAGGCTGCCCTGCTGGCGGCTGCCCTCCAGCAATGCCTGCGCGACCTTGCTGCCGGTCTCGCAGGCCTCGCCCATGACGATGCGGAAAGGCCGGCCGAACTTGCGTAGCGACAGCGCCGAGGCCATCGCATGGGCGTCGGTGCCGGAGCGATGCAGGTGCCATGACATCCGCGCCGCATCCAGGCCCCAAGTGGTGCAGAAGCTCGTGCGGATACGTTGTGCTTCGCGCTGCCACAGCGCGCGCTCGTGTTCCGGGTCATCGCTGCGTTCGTCATGCATGCGCTGGCGGAATGCATCGACCGCAGCCCATGCCTCGGCAGAAATGTGCGAAGCGGTGGAAGACGAAAACTCGACCAGCCCGGCCCGGGGGGCGGGGCTGACGCCATATTTGTTCTGCCCGCTCTCGCCCTGCAGGGCGATGCGTTCGTCGCCACCCTGCACCAGCAGGGCAGACAGGCCCGGCAGCTCAGGCATGGGTGCGGCCGGCGCTCTTGCGCACCATGGCCTGGAAGGCGTCGAAGACCCGTCGCATCACGCCCTGCTTGTAGGGGAACATGTCCACCGGGTCCATGGCATGCACGATCATGCCGGTGTCGACTTCGAAGATCAGCAACTGGCCGTCAGCCGTCTCGCCGCAGTCGATGCCGAAATAGTCCAGCGGGAAGGCCGCATGCAGGCGCGCAAAGGCGTCCTTGTGGCGGGCCGCGAAGTCCTGGTCGAAGTCGTGCATGACGCGGGCTTCCTCGTCGCGGCGTTCCTGCCGTTCGGTCATGTCGGCGTTGAGGTAGTGCACCATCCAGTTCGATGAGATCGCCATGTGGCACAGGAAGGGCTGGCCCTCGATGAAGACGATGCGGTACTTGCGGAACAGGCCGTCGGCACTGCGATAGTCGATGAAGCTGGAGAGGTAGAATTCGCCGATCTCTTCATGGGCGGCCAGGTATTGGCCCAGGGCCGTGCTGTCGGCGATCTGCTGCAATTCCTTGCCGGCATGCGAATCGACCGGGCGCACAATCAGCGGCCACTGGCCGTCGGCCAGCCAGCCGGTGACGTCGGCGCCGGCAGCGATGCTCTGCAGGTCGCCGCGCGAGATGCGGGCGGTCAGCGGCATGCTGATGCCGGCTTCGCCGTTGAGGATCAGCGAGACCGTGTCGCGGGCCAGGCACAGCGAGTGCAGGGGGTGGTTGAGCAGCGGTGAATTCCAGCCGTCCACGGCGCTGCCCAGCTCGGCCAGCAGGTCTTGCGTGGCGGCCGATTCGCCGATGGCAACGAACAGCACGTCGTGCGGGGGCAAGCTCTGCGGCAAGGGTTCGCCGGGCATCAGGTAGAGCGTTTCCAGGCCGATCTCGGAGCCCGAGACCAGGAATTCCAGCGGCGTATTGGCCATGAAATTGCCCGGCGCCATCAGGGCCAGCAAGCGCAGCGCGGGCTCGCCCTCGGTGGTGGGGACGCGATAGTGTCGCTGCAGGCTCAGCGCGGCCATCTGCAGCTTGTCGGCCATGACCTCGTCGCCGCGCACCTGCATCAGGAAGGACAGGTCCATGTAGCGCACCGCATCCTCGGGATACTCACCCAGGTGGGCGACGATGCGGTTGCCCAGCGGGTTCAGGTCCTGCCCCTTGAAGCCGGCGTGCAGCAGCGCTTGCTGGCCCAGCAGGAAGGGAGAGCCGGGTACGAAATCCAGATCGCTGGAGGAAGAGGTCATGAGGATCCTTGTCAGGCCTGCGCGGCAAGCAGTGCGCGGCCGGTGGTGAGGGTGAACTCGACCAGCTCGTCCAGTTTGGCGCGGCCGGTGCGGTGATTGAGAAGTGCGGCCCGGATCACGTACTGCCCGCCCAGCCGGGTGGAGGACGGCGCGGCAATGCCGGAGAGCTGGATGTCCCGCAGCAGGCGGGCGTTGATGTCGGTACTCAGATCGGGCGGGGTGCGGTAGCGGAAGCAGACGATGTTCAACTGCACCGGCGCCATCAGCTCCAGCTCGGGCTCGGCGGCAATGCGTGCGGCCAGGTATTGCGCGCGTTCGCAGCTCTCGGCCATGGCCTGGCCCAGCTTGTCTGCGCCCAGTACCTTCAGGCTCATCCACACCTTGAGGGCGCGGAATCCCCGCGAGAGGTCCGGACCCAGGTCGCACGGCCAGGGCGAACCGGCAGAGAGCCCCCCGGGCTCGCGCGCCAGGTAGCTCTGGCCGAGGTCGGCAAAGGTCTCCACCTGCCACTGGGCACTGCGCACCAGGATGAAGCCGGCGTCATAGGGAACGTGCATCCACTTGTGGAAATCCATGGCGATCGAATCGGCCCGCTCGATGCCGGCGAACTTGCGCGCCAGTTGCGGCGAGAGCAGGCACAGTGCGCCGATGGCGCCGTCGACGTGGTAATGCACGCCAAATTCGGCAGCCAGGTCGGCCAGCGCATGCAGGTCGTCGATGCTGCCGATGTCGACCGAGCCGGCCGTGCCGACGATGAGGAAGGGACGCAGGCCGGCGCGCAGGTGGGCTTCGATGGCCGCGCGCATGGCGGCCACGTCGACGCTGCCATCGGCCTGCTGGTCGATCAGGCGCAGGTTGGCGCTGCCCAGGCCGGCCATGTCCATGCCGCGCGAGACGCAGCCGTGGGTGCCGCGCACCGCGTAGGCCACCAGCGTCTGCGCATTGTCCCGCACGCCCTGGGTACGCACCTCGGCGCCCAGCGCGCGGCGGCGCGCCACCAGCACACCGATCAGGTTGGCCATGGAAGAGCCCGTCACGAAGAGGCCGCTGGCCTCCTCCGGGAAGGAAAACAGCTGCGCCACCCAGCGCACCACCTGGCGTTCGAGTTCGACCGGCATGTGGTCGCGCCCGCCCAGGTTGGCGTTCAGGCCGGCAGCCAGCATCTCGGCCAACATGCCCACGGGCGTGCCGGCGCCATGCACCCAGCCCATGAAGCCGGGATGGGTGTTGCCTACGGAATAAGGGAGTATGGAGTTGCGGAACTGCTGGTAGACCTGGTCCAGCGGCGCGCCGGTGGCCGGCAGTGCTTCCCTGATCGAATCGCGGATGGCCGCGCCAGGTTGCCGCCACACCGGTCCTGCACCGGCGGCTGCGCCCTGGAGGTGGTCGAGCATGTCGTCGAGCATGGCATGCCCCTGACGCCGCAATGCCGCCCAGTCGTCCGGGTCCAGAGGGCTATTCCAGTCCTTACCTGCTGCATCCATCCATCTACCTCTCGCCTGGCGAGTCAACACCGAGAGCGAAGAGTATAGCCGGTAACGCCGGGGCCAATCCGGCAGATAAAGGCGCTCCAGCCCCTCATTTCCTTGGAAGAAACGCGGGGCTGGCGGCGTTGCTCGCGCGTGGCCGGCTCAGTGGCGGGCCACGCCCAGGTAGCTCTCGACGATGCGCGGATCGGCCGCCAGGGTCGCGGCCGGGCCTTCGCAGGCGATCTCGCCCATCTCCAGCACGTAGGCGTAGTCAGCGATCTGTAAGGCGGCGCGGGCGTTCTGCTCCACCAGCAGGGTGGTCACGCCGGTGCTGCGCAACTGGCTGACGATGCCCAGGATCTCCTTGGTCACCAGCGGTGCCAGTCCCAGGCTAGGCTCGTCCAGCATCAGCACCTGCGGCTTGGCCATCAGTGCGCGGCCCACCGCCAGCATCTGGCGCTCGCCGCCGGAGAGCGTGCCGGCGGCTTGGCGGCGCCGCTCCTTCAGGCGCGGGAACAGGGCGTAGACGAAGTCCTGCTGGTCCAGGTAGCCGGACTCGCCATTGCGGCGGCGCTTGTAGGCGCCCAGCAGCAGGTTGTCCTCGACCGACATGGTGGTGAAGAGCTCGCGCTTCTCGGGTACCAGCGAGAGGCCACGCGCCACGCGCTCTTCCACATCCATCTGGCTGACATCGCCGCCCTGGAAGCTGATCCGCCCGCTGGCCGCGGCGCCCGCGGGCAAGGCGCCCATCATGGCGTTGAGCAGGGTCGACTTGCCGGCGCCGTTGGGGCCGATGACGGTGACGATCTGGCCGGCACGCAGCGTCAGGCTCGCCCCGGAGAGCGCGGCGACCTTGCCATAGCGGGCCGACAGGCCAGTGACCTCCAGCAGCACGGGCGTGGACGGCGGCACGGCGGCATCGGCGGCGGTATAAGCGTCGGAAACGACAGCCACTTCCGGCGTCAGGGTGGCAAGACTCATCATTGGGCTCCTCCCAGATAGGCTTCAAGGACGGCCGGATGCACCTGGATCTGCGCCGGCGTGCCTTCGGCAATCTTGGTGCCGAATTCCATGACCACGATGTGGTCGGTCAACTGCATCACGAAG
This sequence comes from Herbaspirillum sp., assembly GCA_019233085.1. GTDB lineage: Bacteria > Pseudomonadota > Gammaproteobacteria > Burkholderiales > Burkholderiaceae_D > Herbaspirillum. The sequence goes on along the minus strand of JAFAMT010000060.1, from coordinate 8,116 downwards.
TCCATGTCATGCTCCACCAGCAGCACGGCCATGCCTTCGCCGCGCAGCTTGGCCAGCAGCTCGGCCAGGGCCTGTTTCTCTTTCAGGCGCAGGCCGGCGGCGGGCTCGTCCAGTAACAGCAGGGCCGGGTCGCAGCACAACGCGCGGGCGATCTCCAGGATGCGCTGCTGGCCCAGCGCCAGGCTGCCGGCGGGCCGGTCCAGCAGCTCGCCCAGGCCGACACGCTCGAGCTGGCGCCGGGCCTCGGCCATGATGCGCGCCTCCTCGCCGCGATTGATGCGCAGGAGGCTGGCCAGGATGCCGCGCTGGGGTGCGAACTCGCCCCGGCGGAAGGCGCCCATGGCGGCGTTCTCCAGCACGCTCATGCCCGGCACCAGCCGCACATGCTGGAAGGTACGGGCGATGCCGCGACTGGCAATCTCGCGCGAGGACAGTCCGGCCAGCGACTGCCCGCGATAGTTGAGCTTGCCGCTGGTAATCGACAGCACCCCGGTCACCAGGTTGAAGGTGGTCGACTTGCCCGCGCCATTGGGCCCGATCAAGCCGACGATCTCGCCAGCCTTGACGGAGAAGCTCACATCGTTGACCGCCACCAGCCCGCCGAACTGCTTGCGCGCCGCGTCCACCTCCAGGATCACGTCGCCGCGCTGCGGCTTGGGCAACTGCGCCAGCGGGGCCGCATCGGCAGCCGGCTTGCGCGTCCGGCGTGCGCCGAACCTGGCTTGCAGGTGCGGCCACAGGCCTTCGTTGGCGAACTGCAGGAAGATCACCAGCGCGATACCGAAGACAATGGCCTCGAAGTTGCCATCCGCCCCCAGGAGGCTGGGCAGCCACGATTGCAGCGCATTGCTCAGCACCGCCAGCAGGCCCGCCCCGAGCAAGGCCCCGCCCACATGCGCGGCGCCCCCCACCACGACCATCAGCAGGTAGTCGATACCGTACTTGAGTCCGAAGGGCGTGGGATTGACCGTATGCTGCAGATGCGCGTACAGCCAGCCCGAGATCCCCGCCAGCACGGCCGCATAGACGAAGATGACGATCTTCAGTCGCGCCGTATCGACCCCCATGGCCTCGGGCATGACGTAGCCATACTTCAGCGCGCGCACGGCGCGGCCAGCGCGCGAGTCGAGGAAGTTGACCACCGACACCAGCGCCAGCACCACCACGACCCAGATCAAGAGGTACATGGAAGCGCCATTGCCGAACTCGATGTGACCGATGGCGATGGAGGGGATGTCGTTGATGCCGTCATGCTTGCCCAGCAACTCCAGGTTGCCGAACAGGTAGTACAGCGACAGCCCCCAGGCGATGGTCGACAGCGGCAGGTAGTGACCTGAGATGCGCATGGTCAGCGCGCCGATCACCAGGGCCGAACCGGCTGTCAGGGCGATGCCGGCCAGCAGGCCCAGCCACGGCGACAGACCGTACTGGGTGCTCAGGTAGGCGGTGGTATAGGCGCCGATACCGACGAAGGCCGCCTGGCCGAAGGAGATCATCCCGGCCACCCCGGTCAGCAGCACCAGGCCCAGTGCGACGATGGCATACAGGCCCACATAGGACAGCAGGGTCACCCAGAACGGTGGCAAGCCCAGCGTGGGCAAGGCCAGCACGAGGGCGAAGAACAGCGCCGGCAAGGCGGCGCGATGCTGGGTCAGAAAATGCATGGCGGTCTCCTCAGGCTTCTTCGTCGACGTGGTGGCTAGTCAGCGAGCGCCACAACAGGATGGGGAGGATGACCGTGAAGACGATCAACTCCTTGTAGGAACTGGCCCAGAAGGAGGAGAAGCTCTCCACCAGCCCCACCGAGACCGCGCCCAGCGCGGCCACCGGATAGCTGGCCAGGCCGCCGAAGATGGCGCCCACGAAACCCTTCAAGGCGATGATGAAACCGGACTCGTAGTTGACGATGGTAAAGGGCGCGATCAGGATGCCGCATAGCGCGCCGATGCCGGCGGCCATGGCGAAGGACAGCTTGCCGGCCTGGTTGATGCCCACCCCCACCAGCCGCGCACCCAGGCGGTTGACGGCGGTGGCGCGCAGGGCCTTGCCGGTCAGCGTGCGATCGAAGAAGACGTAGATGGCGGCAATGAGCGTAGCCACCGTCACCAGCACGATGACGCTCTGGCCCGACACCGGGCTCTCACCCAGGGTGAATTGCAGGTCGGTGAAGGGCTTGGTGTTGCTGCCCTCCGGGCCGAACATCAGCAGGCCCAGGCCGACCATGGCCAGGTGCACGCCCAGCGAGACGATCAGCAGCACCAGCACGCTGGAATGCGCCAGCGGCTGGTAGGCCACGCGATAGATCATCGGCCCCATCGGCACCACGATGCCCAGCGCCAGCGCAATCTGCAGCGGCATGGCCAGTTCCTGCAGGGCGACATGGCGCGTCAGCGCATAGAGCGCGAGCGGGTAGGCCAGTTGCGTGAGCAGCAACAACGGCAAGCGTCGCACCAGGCGCGCCCGCGAGGGCGCCAGGCGCAGCGCGGTGCCGCTCTCCACGGCCAGTGTCACCCCACCCAGGGCCACCAGCAGCAAGGCGGTCGCAGGCGCCTGCCCGTTCTGGATGGCTGCCAGGGTCAGGGCGCCGAAGGCGACGAACTCCCCCTGTGGCAGGAAAATGACCCGGGTCACCGAAAACACCAGTACCAGCGCCAGCGATAGCAACGCATAGATCGCGCCGGTCGTGATGCCGTCCTGGAACAGCACTGTCAGAATGCTCGTATCCACCTTTTCTCCTCCTGTCGAATCCGGCCGCCACGGTTCTTGCCGTGGCTGGCCGGTGATGTCTCGGGTCTTGTCCGACCCTTTTATTGTGGTGGCGCGGTGCTGCTGTACTGCTACCCCGTTTTAGAGGCGATGAAATGGTGCCTGCAAAAAAACACGACTACCGTTCGGACTGAGTAGGCCCATCCAGGGCCGTATCGAAGGCGCTGCTCAGGACCAACGGTCATCCAAGCGCATTCAGGAACATCACGCCGCTAGTTTCTTGGCCACCAGCGTGAGGATGTCGTAGGACGCCACCAGCTCGCCGTCCTGGTTGCTGACCTCGACGTCCCAGGCCACCACGCCCTGGCCCTGGCCTTTGGCGTCCTTCTTGTTGCGGTCGATCTTGCGCTTGCAGGTCAGGCGCGCGCTGATGGTGTCACCGATGCCCACCGGCTTGACGAAGCGCAGCGTGTCCAGCCCGTAGTTGGCCAGCACCGGCCCCGGCGCGGGCGAGACAAACAGGCCGGCCGCCGCCGAGAGCACGAAATAGCCGTGCGCGATGCGCTTGCCGAAGGGCGATTCGCGTGCCGAGATCTCGTCGAAGTGCATGTAGAAGTGATCGCCCGAGAGGCAGCCGAAATTGACGATGTCGGCCTCGGTGACGGTGCGGCGATGGGTCGCCAGCGAGTCGCCGATACGCAGGTCCTCGAAGTAGTGGCGGAAGGGATGGATGCCCGATTCGCGCACTTGCGCACCGCGCACATGCTCCCCCACCACGGCCGCCAGCATCGTGGGTGAACCCTGCACGGCGGTGCGTTGCAGGTAGTGCTTCACGGCGCGCGAGCCGCCCAGTTCTTCGCCGCCACCGGCACGCCCCGGGCCACCGTGTTTGAGCTGCGGCAGGGGCGAACCATGGCCGGTGGATTCGGGCGCGCTTTCGCGATCGAGTATCAGCAGGCGACCATGCCAGGCCGCCGCCACCGGGATGGCGCGGGCCGCCACCGCCGGCGTGCGCGTCACCAGGCTGGCCACCAGGCTGCCACGTCCACGGGCGGCCAGGTCCAGGGCTTCGTCCAGGTCCTCATAGGGCATCAGGGTGCTGACCGGTCCGAAGGCTTCCAGCTCGTGCACCGGGCTGCCGGCGGCGGTGTCGCGCGCCAGCAGCAGGGTCGGTGCGAAGAAGGCGCCCTCGCCTACACCCTCGCCCTGCGGCGCGAAGGCGCCACCGGCACCGAGGATGACATCGGCGCTGCGCTTCAGCAGCGCCACGCGCTCCTCGACATCCTTCTGCTGCGCCCTGGAGGCCAGCGGCCCCATGCGCACCGATTCCAGCACCGGGTCACCCACCACGATCTTCGACAGCCGTGCGGCCAGGCGCTCGGCCACCGCATCGAGGTGACGGCGCGGCACGATGGCGCGGCGGATGGCCGTGCATTTCTGGCCGGCCTTGGTGGTCATCTCGCGCGCCACTTCCTTGACGAAGAGATCGAACTCCTCGTCGTCGGCAGTGACATCGGGGCCGAGGATGGCGCTGTTGAGCGAATCGGCCTCGGCATTGAAGGGGATCGAGTTGTCGATCAGATTGGGATGCGCGCGCAACTTGGCGGCGGTATCGGCCGAGCCGGTGAAGGTGACCACGTCCTGCGACTGCAGGCGGTCCAGCAGGTCGCCGGTGGAGCCGATCACCAGCTGCAGGCTGCCCTCGGGCAGCAGGCCCGATTGCTGGATCAGGCGCACCGCCGCTTCGGCCAGATAGCTGGTGGCGGTGGCGGGCTTGACGATGCAGGGCATGCCGGCCAGGAAGCTGGGGGCGAATTTCTCCAGCATGCCCCAGACCGGGAAGTTGAAGGCATTGATGTGCACCGCCACGCCGCCGCGCGGCACCAGGATGTGGCTGCCGGCGAAGCGGCCCTGCTTGCCCAGCGGGAAAGCCGGGCCTTCATGGACCAGGTTGGAGGACGGGAATTCATTGGTGCCGATGCTGGCATAGGTGAACAGGGTGCCGCTGCCGCCTTCGATGTCGATCCAGCTGTCGGCGCGGGTGGCGCCGGTGTGGGCGGAGACGGCGTAGAGCGTCTCCTTGTGTTCCATCAGGTACTTGGCCAGGGCCTTGAGGATGCCGGCACGCTGCTGGAAATCCAGTGCCAGCAATCCGGCCAGGCCACGGCCTCGCGCATGCGCCAGCGCCTCGCCGAAGTCGATGGATTCGCCGTGGGTGCTGGCCACGGTGTGGCCATTGACGGCGCTATGCAGCGCCTGGGCCGGGCTTTCGCCGAACCAGCGGCCGGCGATGAAACTCTGTAGCAGGGGAGGACGGGCAGTCATCGGGGACTCCTGTGGAGAACGATTGAACACGATGGGGCAGAGAGATCAGTGACCACGCCAGGCCGGGGCAGCCTGGTCGCGGCGAACAGAAAATGAAAAGCTGGCCCGGATCAGGGCTGGTATTGCCAGGCGCCGTCGACGATCTTGACCATTACCGAGGCACGCTGGTCCAGGCCCAGGTGGTCGGTGGCCGACATGTTGTAGACGCCGTGCACGCCGGTGACTTCCTTGGTCGATTCCAGCGCATCGCGCAGGGCGGCGCGGAATTCCGGGCTGCCCGGCTTGGCGCGCTTCAATGCCACGGGAATGGCGGCCTGCAGCAGCTGGCCCGCATCCCAGGCGTAACCGCCGAAGAGGGAGACGCTGCCCTTGCCATGGGCCGCTTCATACTTCTCCACATAATCGAGCGCGACCTTGCGGATGGGATTGCTGGCCGGCAGTTGCGCCGCCACCAGCACGGGACCGGCAGGCAACAGCGTGCCGTCGAGCATCTTGCCGCCCACGCGCAGGAAGTCGGCATTGGCTACGCCATGGGTCTGGTAGATCTGGCCCTTGAAGCCGCGTTCCTTGAGGGCGCGCTGCGGCACCACGGCCGGAGTGCCGGAGGCGGCGATCAGGATGGCATCGGGCTTGGCAGCCACCAGCTTCAGCGCTTGCGCGGTGACCGAGGTATCGGTGGGGGCGAAGCGCTCGTTGGCGACCAGTTCCAGTTTCTTCAGGCCGGCGGCCTTCTTGAATTCCTCATGCCAGCCGTCGCCATAGGCATTGGCGAAGCCGATGAAGGCAATGCGCTGGTGACCGCGCGCCACCATGTCGCGGGCGATGGCCAGCGACATCATGATGTCGTTCTGCGGGGTCTTGAAGACCCACTTCTTCTTGGCGTCCATCGGTTCGACGATGCGCGCGGCAGCGGCCATCGAAATCATCGGCGTCTGCGACTCGGCGGCCACTTCGATCATCGAGATCGAGTTGGGGCTGACCGAGGAACCGACGATGACGTCCACATTGTTTTCGGAGACGAAGCGACGCGCGTTCTTGACCGCCTGCGTGGTATCGGAAGCATCGTCGAGGACGATGTAGTTGATCTTCTGCCCGCCGATGTTGGTGGGCAGCAGGGCCACGGTGTTCTTCTCGGGGATGCCCAGCGAAGCGGCCGGGCCGGTGGTCGATACGGTGACACCGACGTTGATGTCGGCGTGGGCGGCCAGCGCCATGCCGGCCAGGGCCAGCGCGATCAATGAACGGGCGAACTGCATGGAGGTCTCCTAGATGGTGTTGTCATTGTTGGGTGCATCTGCTGCCTGCCTGTCAATGACGCGACCATGGAGCGCTCACGTCATCTTTTCTTCTTCGCGCCGCCGTCCAGGCCCACGGCGCCAATGCCGCCAAACAGCAAGTCCGAGACGACCACGGCCATGCGCTCATGGGTCAGCTCGCCGTCGGGCTTGAGCCACATGAACATCCAGTTGATCATCCCGAACAGCAGCATGGCCAGCGGCTTGGCCATGCGACTGCGATCGAGCTCCGGTCGTACCGCGCTCATGGCGTCGGCCACCGCCGCCACCACCTTGCGTTCCCCGGCCAGGATGCGGTCCTGGTCGCCCGGCTCCAGGAAGCGCACATCCTCGGTCAGCACCCGGTGCTGGTTCTGCGCATCGCTGTATTCCTCCACGAAGCGCTGCACCAGCAGCCGCAGGCGCGGCTCCGGGGCCAGGTCCTGCTGCGCGACTTCATCGACCAGGCCGCACAGGCGGTCGATGTGGTTCTCGCAGATGTGCATCAGCAGCTGATGCTTGTCGGCAAAGTAGTGATACAGCGAGGCCTTGGACAGGCCACATGCCAGCGCCACTTCATTCATCGATGTGCCCACGAAACCATTGCGCGCGAACAAGGCTGCCGCCTGTTCGATGATGGCTTCGCGCTGGTTCTCGTATCCCGCTGCACGCTTGCGTGGCATAAGTGCGTCCTCTCGGTTATTTCCGCAAAGTCATGATTGTGCCGCAAATCAAAACTCTTTCGCTGCATTTGCCTCGACCTGGATCCCGCTGCCGCTATTCGGAATCCACGCCCTGGCTGGATGCGCCTGGAAATACAGAGGTCTTGCCCGGATGACCGTCGCCCTCGATGCCTTGCTGTCACCGGTCAGCAAAAAAACTTCAAAACATTATTGACCAACCGGTCGGTCGAAATTATTATTCCCTAAAAACCAGCGACAGGCAAATGCTTTTTTCGGACCGGAAACGACCGGAAATGAAGCGCACAGTGCCCCGCCGCTGCAACGAACCGGTGGCGGCCACAACGGCGGCTTGCCGACTAAGGAGACAGTCTTGCCCTGCTATTCCATCGAAGGCGTGATCCCGGTCGTGGCCCCGGACGCCTATGTGCATCCGACGGCGGTACTGATCGGCGATGTCATCGTCGGCCCGGATTGCTATGTCGGCCCGGCGGCCTGCCTGCGCGGCGACTTCGGTCGCATCGTGCTGCAGCGTGGGGCCAATGTGCAGGACACCTGCGTGATCCACGGTTTCCCCGGCCACGACACGGTGGTGGAAGAGAACGGCCACATCGGCCATGGCGCCGTGCTGCACAGCTGCGTGGTCAGGCGCGATGCGCTGGTGGGCATGAATGCGGTGGTGATGGATGAGGCGGTCGTCGGCGAACAGGCCATCGTGGCGGCCAGCGCCTTCGTGCGGGCCGGCATGCAGGTGCCGCCGCGCACCCTGGTGGCCGGTGTTCCCGCCAAGGTGGTGCGCACGCTCAGCGAAGAAGAGATCAGCTGGAAAGAGGTCGGCACCCGCACCTATCACGACCTCACCAAGCGCTGCCTGCGCAGCATGTGCGAAGTGACACCCCTGAGCAAGCTCGAAGAGAACCGCCCCAGGCTGATCGCCCCGCTGGTAGAGCCGCTGATTGCGGCCAAGCGGGCCTAGCGGTATCCGGGCAGCACGGTTTCCAGTTTTCGTTTTTTGGTTTTACCCACCTGAAGCGGGCCAATGCGGCCAGGACCTCTTACGCCCGTCGTTCAGCGTGCCACACTTTCACGGAGAAGCAGCATGTATGCACAAATGGTAGAAACCGGCCTGTC
>JAFAMT010000455.1 GCA_019233085.1 Herbaspirillum sp. | reverse complement strand
TCGATGGTCTGCAGCTTGGCGCGATCATCCTGGTTCACGGACTGCGGCGGGATGCGGGCGATCTTGGAAATGATTTCCTCGATTTCCGGCTTGCCGATGGTCTTCTTCTGCTTGGACTTGGGCAGGATGCGCTGCGCCGCACCGGCTTCGTCGATGACGTCGATGGCCTTGTCGGGCAGGTGACGGTCATTGATGAAGCGGGCCGCCAGCTCGGCTGCCGACGTCAGCGCCGAAGCGGAATACTTCACGCCATGGTGCTCCTCGAACTTGGACTTCAGGCCACGCAGGATCTGCACGGTCTGTTCCACGGTCGGTTCGTTCACGTCGATCTTCTGGAAGCGGCGCGACAGCGCGTGGTCCTTCTCGAAGACGCCACGGAATTCGGTGTAGGTGGTCGCGCCGATGCACTTCAACTGGCCGCTGGAGAGGGCCGGCTTGAGCAGGTTGGACGCATCCAGCGTGCCACCCGAGGCCGAACCGGCGCCGATGATGGTGTGGATTTCGTCGATGAAGAGGATGCCGTTGGGGCTGTCCTTCAGCTGCTTCAACACCGCCTTCAGACGTTGCTCGAAGTCACCGCGATACTTGGTGCCGGCCAGCAGCGCGCCCATGTCCAGCGAGTAGACGACGGCGTTCTTCAGGATCTCCGGCACATCGCCTTGCGTGACACGCCAGGCCAGGCCCTCGGCGATGGCAGTCTTGCCCACGCCGGCTTCGCCCACCAGCAGCGGGTTGTTCTTGCGACGACGGCACAGGGTCTGGATCACGCGCTCGACCTCGGAATCGCGGCCGATCAGCGGATCGATCTTGCCTTCGGCGGCGGCCTTGTTCAGGTTCTGGGTGAACTGGTCCAGCGGGCTTTCCTTCTGCTGGCCTTCGGCCTGCACATCCTCGGCGCCTTCCGGTGCCTTCTGCGGATCAGCTTGCTGGTCCTTGCGCACGCCATGCGAGATGAAATTGACCACGTCCAGGCGGGTCACGCCCTGCTGGTGCAGGTAGTACACCGCGTGCGAATCCTTCTCGCCGAAGATGGCCACCAGCACGTTGGCGCCAGTGACTTCCTTCTTGCCATTGGACGCCGACTGCACGTGCATGATGGCGCGCTGGATGACGCGCTGGAAGCCCAGCGTGGGCTGGGTATCCACCTCGTTGGTGCCGGGCACCGTGGGGGTATTGTCGGTGATGAAATTGGTCAGCGTCTTGCGCAAGTCGTCAATATTCACCGAGCAGGCACGCAGCACTTCGGCGGCCGACGGGTTGTCCAGCAACGCCAGCAGCAGGTGCTCCACGGTAATGAATTCATGACGCGATTGTCTTGCCTCGACAAAGGCCATATGCAAACTGACTTCAAGTTCCTGCGCAATCATGCTTCCTCCATCACGCATTGCAGGGGGTGCCCTGCTTTTCGAGCGTGGGTTAAAACGAGTTCCACTTTTGTGGATGCAATATCCTTGGGATACACACCACACATTCCCTTCCCATCGCGGTGAACCTTGAGCATGATCTGCGTCGCGGTTTCACGGTCCTTGTTGAAGTACTGCTGGATGACGGCGACGACGAACTCCATCGGCGTGTAGTCATCGTTCAACAATAATACCTGGTACATCGGGGGCGGCTTGAGCTTGGACTCTTGCCGTTCCAACACTGTACCGCTGTCATTTTCGTGCCTGGTTGCCATGCGTTTATTCGACCATCAAAGCTGTGCAACGCACAATGATCACGTAACCTCTAGATGAGATAGATATTACGCGTTTTCCCGACCTTGCGCAGATGACGATGATTTATCCTAAATCAAGGGCTGACCTGCCCATCGTGCAAACAAGACCACAAACTCAAATCTAAAAACTGCTTGACTTTTCCATTTCCAGCGAGAAGAATGGAATTTCGTTGATTAGTAGTTACTAAATGTAACCGGTAACCGCTGATTGAGAGAAGGGGGCACGGTATAAGGGGGGCTGCGTGACGCGCGATGCTTCTTGCTTTGACGGCTCGTGTGATAGTTTTTATTTGAAAGATGCTTTTATGGCAACAGGTACTGTCAAGTGGTTCAACGATTCCAAAGGCTTTGGCTTTATCACTCCGGATGACGGCGGCGAAGATCTGTTCGCACACTTCTCCGCAATCCAGATGAACGGCTTCAAGACCCTGAAAGAAGGTCAAAAAGTCCAGTTTGACGTTACGCAAGGCCCCAAAGGCAAGCAAGCATCGAACATCCAGAACGCCGCCTAATCCCCGGCCTTCTCTGAAAAGCCTCGCTCTGCGGGGCTTTTTTCGTTTCTCCCCTTCCCCACCACCTGCCGCACCCCGAAAACGAAACAGCCGGGTCGCCCCGGCTGCTGTGCCTGTCCACGCCTGGGACCGGGCGTCACATGTTCTCGATCATGGCCTCACCGAAGCCAGAACAGGATACCTGGGTCGCGCCCTCCAACAGGCGGGCGAAGTCATAGGTGACGCGCTTGGACGAGACCGACTTCTGCGTGGCCGAAATGATCAGGTCGGCTGCTTCGATCCAGCCCATGTGGCGCAGCATCATCTCGGCCGAGAGGATGCTGGAGCCCGGATTGACGTAGTCCTTGCCGGCATACTTGGGCGCGGTGCCGTGGGTGGCTTCGAACACGGCCACCGAATCCGACATGTTGGCGCCGGGGGCGATGCCGATGCCGCCGACCTGGGCCGCGACCGCATCCGAGATGTAGTCGCCATTCAGGTTCATGGTCGCAATCACGCTGTATTCGGCCGGACGCATCAGCACCTGCTGGAAGAAGGCGTCGGTGATGGCATCCTTGATCACGATCTGGCGACCGGTCTTGGGGTTCTTCAGGCGCATCCACGGGCCGTCGTCGATCAGCTCGGCACCGAATTCGCGGCCCGCCAGGGCATAGCCCCAGTCACGGAAGGCGCCTTCGGTGAACTTCATGATATTTCCCTTGTGCACCAGGGTGACCGAGGGCTTGTCATGGTCGATGGCGTACTGGATGGCCTTGCGCACCAGGCGCTCGGTGCCCTCGCGCGATACCGGCTTGATGCCCAGCGCCGAGGTCTCGGGGAAACGCAGCTTCTTGACGCCCATCTCGCGGGTCAGGAAGTCGATGACCTGCCTCACCTCGGGCGTGTCAGCCTGCCATTCGATGCCGGCATAGATGTCTTCGGAGTTCTCGCGGAAGATCACCATGTCGGTCTTCTCCGGCTCGCGCAGCGGCGAAGGCACGCCCTTGAAGTAGCGCACCGGACGCAGGCAGACATACAGGTCCAGCTGCTGGCGCATGGCGACGTTGAGCGAACGGATGCCGCCGCCCACCGGCGTGGACAAGGGCCCCTTGATCGAGACCAGGTAATCCTTCAGGACCGCCAGCGTTTCTTCGGGCAGCCAGACATCGGGGCCATACAGCTTGGTGGACTTTTCACCGGCGTAGATCTCCATCCAGTGGATCTTGCGCGCGCCACCATAGGCCTTCTCCACCGCGGCGTTGACCACCTTGAGCATGACCGGCGTGACGTCCACGCCCACGCCATCGCCCACGATGTAGGGAATGATGGGATTGTTGGGCACATTGAGGGTGTCATCAGCGTTGGCCGTGATCTTGCTACCTTCGGCTGGCACTTGGATATGTTGGTACGACATCGAGTTCTCCGGCGGTTGAGGCGGTGGGGCAATGGAAAGCATCAGCGACAGTCATTGGCAAGAGGCCGCCATGACGGCTCTTGCATGAATTGCCATGCAAGCGGGGAATTTTAAGAGATTTCCGGCATTCCAGCCCGAAAATTCCCCGCAATAGCGTGAAAGTCTTATATAAGACAGAGGACATACCAATCGATTATGCATCAGGATTTTACGCAAAGCCATGTTTTTGCGACACTAGCGCATGCCCCTGATCTTATTCAACAAACCCTTCCAGGTGATGAGCCAGTTCTCGGCCCATCCCGAACGCCAGACCCTGGCCGATTTCATCACCCTGCCCGAGGTCTACCCGGCCGGCCGGCTCGACGCCGACAGCGAAGGCCTGCTGCTGCTGACCGACGACGGCAAGCTGCAGCATGCCATCAGCCACCCGCGCCGCAAGCAACCCAAGACCTACCTGGCCCAGGTCGAGGGCCTGGTGAGCCCGGAGGCCCTGGAGCGCCTGCGCAAGCCGCTGGACCTGGGCGACTTCGTGACCCAGAAGTCGGACGCCAGGCTGATCCAGGAACCGGCCTGGCTGTGGCCACGCACCCCGCCTATCCGCCAGCGCCTGAACCAGCCCACCAGCTGGATCGCCCTGACCATCAGCGAAGGCAAGAACCGCCAGGTACGCCGGATGACGGCGGCCGTCGGCTTGCCGACCCTGCGCCTGGTGCGCATCGCCATCGGACCGTTTTCACTGGCGACCCACCCGCTGCTGCCAGGGGAGTGGAAGGAAGTGGATGCACTGGAGCTGGAAAAGTGAGCGGGCAACAAGCAAACGCCAAAATGTGAACATTTGACAACACCCAAAAAGACGACCGACACACTTCTTCCTAAAACCTCATAAAAAAGATGAAAGATAGTGTCAACCTTCGCTCCGCCCCACCGTTATTGGCAGTGATTCGCACGAATCATCGTTTGCCTCACATCCCTAACATGTTGAATTGAAGGACGCAAAATGAAAAAACTGATCGCCGCTCTGATCGCTTCCCTGTTCGCTAGCGCCGCTTTCGCTCAAGCTGCTGCTCCGGCCGCTCCGGCTGCTGACGCTGCCAAGACCGAAGCTGCTGCTCCGAAGGCAAAGAAGGCAAAGAAGGCCAAGAAGTCGAAGAAGGCAAAGAAGGCCGCTCCGGCAGCTGACGCCGCCGCCAAGTAATTCGCGTTTGGCAATTCAAAAAGGCAGGCTAGTCCTGCCTTTTTTCATGCCCGCTCGCCGCATGACGCCCACCCCGGGGCGATTCCCTTGGCGACGCCCTGCTGTTATCCTGCCTGTCCCTGTGCCTGCCCCACTACGATTATTGACCATGCGCCAAACCCGCCTGCCCCAAGTCTCTCGCCTCATCCTTCGTACCGCCGCCGCCCTGCTCACCCTGGGCTGTATCGCTAGCGCCAGTGCCCAAACGCCTGCGGTACGCAAATTCCCCACCACGCAGCTCAATATCGGCATCCACCTGATCAAGGCGGAAGTTGCCCAGACCGAGGCCGAGCGCGAGCAGGGCCTGATGTTCCGCGAAAAAATGGCGGACAACGAAGGCATGCTCTTCCTGTTCGGCGCGCCGGCAGGCGTCTGCATGTGGATGAAAAATACGCTGATCCCGCTGTCGGTAGCCTTCATGGATGAAAAAGGCGTCATCATCAACATCGAGGAAATGAAGGAACAGACGCTGGATTCGCACTGTGCCAAGCGCGGGGCGGTCTATGCGCTGGAAATGAACAAGGGCTGGTTCAAACAGAAGAACATCAAACCCGGCACCAAGATCGACGGCCTGCCGCAATAAGGTGGCAGCCTAGGCATGGCGCGCTCGCGCCATGCCAGCCTTCGGCAGGAAAAGCGTCGCACCAATGCAAAAAACCGCTTACGAGTAAGCGGTTTTCTTGTACTGCGTGCCGAGGCGGGGAAACCCGCGCCGGCTTCAAGCCAGGCGCAAATTAAGCAGCCAGGGCCTTCAGGGCAGCAGCCAGGCGGCTCTTGTGGCGAGCGGCCTTGTTCTTGTGGATGATCTTCTTGTCGGCGATGCTGTCGATGGTCGACACGGAAGATTGGAACACGTTGGTTGCAGCAGCCTTGTCGCCGGCAGCGATTGCCTTGCGAACAGCCTTGATTGCGGTGCGCAGGGTCGAGCGCTGGCTCGAGTTGTGAGCGTTTTGCTTGACTGCTTGACGAGCACGCTTACGTGCCTGTGCGGTATTTGCCATGAAATTATCCTAAATCGAGAGTCGTTTGCGCCGCAAACCCCGAGGACTCGCGATGCCAAATTCTGTAAAGCATCGGATTATAACCAGATTTCCCTGGCAAGGCAATCAAGTTGTCAGTATCTCCGGTAAACAAGCGTCATCCGTTGCGATGCCGCCCACAATGACCATCCTTGCCCGGCCAAGGCAGCTTGCCCAGAAGAAATTACCGGAAGGCGTCGAACCAGCCTCCCCCGCGACCACTCTACTGCCACCCGCCACCGCCAGGCGCCCCGCTACTATAATGCCGCTCCATGAACTTGCATAAAACGCTAGCCGCCATCTCCGGCATGACGATGCTCTCGCGCATCACCGGACTGGTCCGGGAAATCCTGTTTGCCCGCGCCTTCGGCGCCTCCGCCTACACCGACGCCTTCAACATCGCCTTCCGCATCCCCAACCTGCTGCGCCGCCTGTTTGCCGAGGGCGCCTTCTCGCAGGCCTTCGTGCCCATCCTGGCCGAATACAAGAACCAGCGCGGGGCCGCAGAGACCAAGCACCTGGTGGACCATGTGGCCACGGTGCTGATGGGGGTCATGCTGCTGACCTGCGTGGCCGGCATCGTCGCCACCCCCTTCGTGGTCTACTTCATCGCCACCGGCCTGCAATACAACCAGGATGCCTTCCACGCCTCGGTGCTGATGACCCGCATCATGTTCCCCTACATCGGCTTCATGGCCTTCGTCGCGCTGGCCGGCGGCATTCTCAATACCTGGAAGGAATTCCGCATCCCGGCCTTCACTTCGGTCTTGCTCAATGTGGCCTTCATCGTCGCCTCGTTGTTCGTGGCGCCCTTCATGGCGCAGCCCATCTATGCGATGGCCTTCGCGGTGCTGGTAGGCGGCATCCTGCAGGTGGCCATCCAGGTACCGGCACTAATGAAGATCGGCATGCTGCCGCACCTCTACCTCAATCCGCTGCTGGGCCTGCGCGATACGGGCGTCAAACGGGTGCTGCAAAAGATGGGACCGGCCGTCTTCGCGGTCTCGGCCGCGCAGATCAGCCTGATGATCAATACCAACATCGCCTCGCGCCTGGAACATGGCAGCGTCTCCTGGCTCTCCTATGCGGACCGGCTCATGGAATTCCCCACGGCCCTGCTGGGCGTGGCGCTGGGGACCATCCTGCTGCCCAGCCTGTCCAATGCCCATGCCGCGCAGGACACGGAAGAATATTCCTCGCTGCTGGACTGGGGCCTGCGCATGACCTTCATGCTGGCCATGCCGGCTGCGGTGGCGCTGGCCACCCTGTCCGAACCGCTGACAGCCACGCTGTTCCACTACGGCCGCTTCGACGCCGTCTCGGTGACCAAGACCAGCCATGCGCTGGTGGCCTATGGGGTCGGCCTGATCGGCCTGATCCTGGTCAAGATCCTGGCGCCCGGCTTCTACGCCAAGCAGGATATCCGCACTCCCGTGCTCATCGCCGTGGGCGTACTGATTGCGACCCAGCTGATGAACAGCATCTTCGTGCCCATGTTCGCCCACGCCGGCCTGGCGCTGTCGATCGGCCTGGGCGCCTGCCTCAACGCCGGCTGCCTCTATATCGGCCTGCGCCGTCGCCAGATCTACGTGCCGCGTCCGGGCTGGGGATTGTTCCTGGTCCGCCTGAGCGGTGCGCTACTGGTGCTGGCGGGGGTGGCATTGTGGATTGCCGGACATTTCGACTGGATCGCCCTGCGCGCCCATCCGGTCGAGCGCATCGGCGCGCTGGCGCTGGTGATCGCCGTCTGCGCGGCGGCCTACTTCGGCCCCTTGTTTGCAATGGGATTCCGGCTGCGCGAATTCAAGCGTATCGCCCGTCGTTGAAGTCCAGCCGCAATTAAACAGGATTAAACCGGATTGCCCAGGATAAAGGCGAGCAAGCTTCAGCGCCAGTCGCAATAGCCTGAAACAACAGAATTCCCTCGACGCTGCACAGACCTGACGCAGCGCGAAATATTTTGATAGGATGAAGCCATGACGCTCACCTCCCTCGATTATTTCGCTTCGCTGGTGCGCCAGGACGATTCGATCCCGCTGTTCGAATCCGCCCTGACGTTGGGACAGGACTTTTATCCCGAAATGGATTTCGCCGAGGAAGAGATGGCGCTGGACACGCTGGCTGCCAAGCTCAAGCAGCGGCTGCCCTCGGACGCCTCGCAAATCCAGAAGCTGCGCATGCTGAACCATTTCTTCTTCCAGGAAATGGCCTTCGCCGGCAACGTCAACAATTATTACGATCCCGACAACAGCTATATCCACCGGGTCATCTCGACCCGGCGTGGCATCCCGATCTCGCTGGCGGTGGTCTATATCGAACTGGCCCAGCATATCGGGCTGGACATGAAGGGCGTGTCATTCCCCGGTCATTTCCTGATGAAGCTGTCGGTGCAGTCGGGCGAGATCGTGCTCGATCCCATGAATGGATCCAGCCTCTCCCGCGAGGAGCTGGAGGAGCGCCTGGAGCCCTTCCTGGCCCATCCGCCCGAAGAGGATTTCGGTGACGAACTGCCGCTGGCGGCCTACCTGCGCGCCGCGCATCCGCGCGAGATCCTGGCGCGCATGTTGCGCAACCTCAAGGCCATCTTCATGGAAAGCCAGCGCTGGCAACAGGTGCTGGATGTGCAGGAGCGCCTGGTGATCCTGCTGCCCGAGGAAATCACCGAAAAGCGCGACCGCGGCCTGGCCTTCGCCAACCTGGGCCTGGCCCAGGCGGCCCTGGAAGACCTGGAAGCCTACCTGGCCATGCGTCCCCATGCCGAGGACGCCCCCAACCTGCGCGAGATGCTGCCCGACCTGCGCGAAGCCCTGCGCAAGCCGAACTGATCCCGCCGCGCGGTCGGCTTACTTCTTCCCTTCGATCTCTTCCCAGCGTTCCAGGCTGACCAGCAGCTCTTCGTCGATCTCGGCGAAGCGCTGGTTCAGCTTGACGGCCTCATCGGCACTCTTCTTGTACAGGTCAGGGTCGGCCAGTTTGGCGGACACTTCCTTCTGTTCCGCCTCCAGGGCAGCGATGCGCTGGGGCAGCTCTTCCAGCTCGCGCTGTTCCTTGTAGCTCAGTTTCTTCTTGACCGGCTGGGGTGCCGGCGCCGGCGCGGCCATGGTGGACTCGGCCTTCACCTCGTTCTTGTCGGCGGTCTTGGCCGCCCCCTTGGCGGGGGTAGCCTGGGCGGCCGGACGCTGGCGTTCCCAGTCGGAATAGCCACCCACGTATTCGCGCCAGAGGCCATTGCCTTCAGCTGCGATCACCTGGGTCACCACGTTGTCCAGGAACATGCGGTCGTGGCTGACCAGGAACACCGTCCCCGGATATTCTTCCAGCAGTTCTTCCAGCAGTTCCAGGGTATCGATGTCGAGGTCGTTGGTCGGTTCGTCCAGCACCAGCACGTTGGCCGGCTTGGCAAACAGGCGCGCCAGCAGCAGGCGGTTGCGCTCGCCGCCGGAGAGCGTGCGCACCGGCGAGCGGGCACGCTCGGGGGCGAACAGGAAATCGCTCAGGTAGGTCATCACGTGCTTGCGCTGGCCATTGATCTCGACCCAGTCGCTGCCTGGCGCGATGGTGTCGGCCAGCGAGGTTTCCTCGTTCAGTTGCGCGCGCATCTGGTCGAAGTACGCCACCTGCATCTTGGTACCCTGCTTGACGGTGCCGCTGTCGGGATTCTCCTCGCCCAGGATCAGCTTCAGCAGGGTGGTCTTGCCGGCGCCGTTCTGGCCGATCAGGCCGACCTTGTCGCCGCGCATGAGGATGGTGCTGAAGTCGCGCACGATGGTCTTGGGACCATAGGCCTTGCTGACGTTTTCCAGTTCCGCCACGATCTTGCCGGAACGCTCGCCGGTGCCCACTTCCAGCTTGACCTGACCTTGCCGGTCGCGGCGCTCGCTGCGCTGCACGCGCAGCGCTTCCAGGCGGCGCACGCGACCTTCGTCGCGGGTACGGCGGGCTTGCACGCCCTTGCGGATCCAGACTTCTTCCTGGGCCAGGAATTTGTCGAACTTGGCATTTTCCACTTCCTCGTTGGCCAGCAGCTCGGCCTTGCGGGCCTGGTAGGTGCTGAAGTTGCCGGGGAAGGACAGGATCTTGCCGCGATCCAGTTCGATGATGCGGGTCGAGACATTGTCCAGGAAGCTGCGGTCGTGGGTAATGAAGAGGATGCTGCCCTTGAAGTCGCGCAGCAGGCCTTCCAGCCACAGGATGGAGCCGAAGTCCAGGTGGTTGGTCGGTTCGTCTAGCAGCAGCACGTCGGGGTTGCCCACCAGGCCGCAGGCCAGCGCCACGCGCTTCTTCATGCCGCCGGAGAGCTCGCCGATGCGGGCATCGCGGTTCAGGTTGAGCTTGTCCAGGGTGGTCTCGACCTTGTTGCCGATGGACCAGGCGTCAGCCGCGTCCAGCACGGTCTGGATCTGGTGCATGCGCTCCAGCAGGGCATCGTCGTTGTCGCCGCCGAACTGGCAGGTGATGGCTTCGTACTCAGCCAGGAGCGCCGGCAGCTCGCCCAGGCCGGAGGCCACGGCGTCGAAGACGGTCATTTCTTCCGGGAAATGTGGTTCCTGGTCGACATAGGCGATCTTGAGGCCCTGCTGCATCACCAAGAGGCCATCATCGAGCTTGGAGCGGCCGGCGATGATCTTCAGCAGCGAGGACTTGCCGGTGCCATTGCGGCCGATCAGGCCGATGCGTTCGCCGGTCTCCAGCGAGAATTCGGCGTGATCGAGAAGCGCGACGTGGCCGAAGGCCAGTTGTGCGTCGCTGAGGGAAATGACTGCCATAGCGTGCTTTGCGTGAATCTACGTGAATGCGACGGCCGCGGCCGCGCAGGAAGGATGCATCCATGCACCAGGGGCGCCTGAAAAAGGCGTGAGAGCGGCATTGTACCGACTGCGCCAGGGAAATGCTCCCAAATGCTGCCGGAAACACCTGCCGCACGCCCGGCTTGCCATCGGGAAATTGAAAAAGCCACAAAAGCAGGCCAAAAGGACCGGAAAAACGGCGACTTCCCCCGCCAGGCGGGAACGCTGTTACATCTGCTTAAGCATTGCCCATGCCCGCCACGCCGGGCCCGGGGTCCGATGCTGTAAGATAGCGCATCCCGATTCCTGCACATCCCATGCCTCTTCCATCTTCTCCGGCGTCGTTACGCCGCCAGCGCGGTTTTCTCAATCCCAACATCGCCAAGTTCATCGGACTATCCATCGTCGGCCTGGGCATTGCCGGTGCCTTGCTGGTGGTCTATGCGCTGATCTTCATCAATCCGCGCCTGCCCTCGCTGGACCTGATCACCGATTACCGGCCCAAGGTACCGCTGCGCATCTGGTCCCAGGACAAGGTGTTGCTGGGTGAATTCGGCGAGGAAAAGCGCAGCCTGGTCAAGCTCGACGACATCCCGGCCGACATGAAGAATGCCGTGCTGGCCATCGAGGACTACCGTTTCTACGAACACGGCGGCATCGACTGGATCGGCATCGCCCGCGCGCTGGCCACCGACGTGCTGCGCGGCAAGGCTTCCCAGGGCGCCAGCACGATCACCATGCAGGTGGCCCGCAACGTCTTCCTGACCAAGGAAAAGACCTTCTCCCGCAAGCTCTACGAAGTGCTGCTGGCCAACAAGATCGAGCAGACCCTGAGCAAGGACCAGATCCTGGAGGTCTACATGAACCAGATCTACCTGGGCCAGCGTGCCTTCGGCTTCGCCGCCGCCGCCCGCACCTATTTCGGCAAGGACCTCAAGGATGTCACCCTGGCCGAGGCAGCCATGCTGGCCGGCCTGCCCAAGGCGCCCTCGGCCTACAACCCCATCGTCAATCCCAAGCGCGCCCACATCCGCCAGCAGTACATCCTGCAGCGCATGCTGGACGTGGGCTTCATCACCCAGGCCCAGTACGACAAGGCCGCCAAGGAAGAACTGAAGGTCCGCGCCCCCGGCAGCCAGTACACCGTGCATGCGGAGTACGTCAATGAAATGGTGCGCCAGATGGTCTACGCCCAGTACAAGGAAGATACCTATACCCAGGGCTACAACGTCTACACCACCATCAATGCGGCCGACCAGCAGGCCGCCTACGTGGCCGTGCGCAAGGGCGTGATGGACTACGACCGCCGCCATGGCTATCGCGGCCCGGAAGAGACCATCGAGCTGCCCGCCAATGCCGACGATCGCGCCTCGGCCATCGACGACGTCATGGATGACCATCCCGACAACGACGACATCCTCGCCGCCGTGGTCGTGGCCGCCAGCCCCAGGCAGATCGATGCGGTGCTGCGCAGTGGCGACAAGATCAGCATCAAGGGCGAGGCGCTGCGCTTCGTGGCCTCCGCCCTGTCGGACAAGGCCAAGAAGGAAGTCCGCATCGCCCCGGGCGCACTGATCCGCGTGATGCAGGACGCCAAGCAGAACTGGCAGGTGGTGCAATTGCCGCAGGTGGAAGCGGCGCTGGTGTCGGTGGTGCCGCAGGATGGCTCGATCCGCGCACTGGTGGGCGGTTTCGACTTCACCCAGAACAATTTCAACCACGTCACCCAGGCCTGGCGTCAACCGGGCTCGACCTTCAAGCCCTTCATCTATTCGGCCGCGCTGGAGAAGGGGTATGCGCCCTCCTCCATCGTCAACGATGCCCCTGTGTCTTATCCGGCCGGCCCCGGCCAGCCGAACTGGGAACCCAAGGATGACGAAGCCCCGGCCGGCCCGATGACGGTGCGCACCGCCCTGCAGAAGTCGGTGAACCTGGTGGCCATCCGCACGCTGGACAACATCGGCGTGCCCTATGCCAAGGACTTCATCACCGGCACCTATGGCTTCGATCCGGACAAGGTACCGCCCTACCTGCCCATGGCACTGGGTGCGGGCCAGACCAATCCGCTGCAACTGTCGGCAGCCTATTCGGTGTTTGCCAACGGCGGCTACAAGATCCAGCCCTACCTGATCGCGCAGATCACCGATGCGCGTGGCAAGGTACTTTCCAAGGCCGAGCCATTGGTAGTGGGTGACGGGGCGCCGCGCGTGGTGGCCGAGCGCAACAGCTACATGATGACCAACCTGTTGAAGTCGGTGGCCCAGCGCGGTACCGGTGCGCGCAGCAACAGCATCGGCCGCGGTGACCTGGCCGGCAAGACCGGTACCACCAACGATGCCGTCGATGGCTGGTTCGCCGGCTACCAGCGCACGCTGGCCACGGTGGTGTGGATGGGTTACGACCAGCCCAAGAGCCTGGGCGGCATGGAATTCGGTGCCCAGCTAGCGCTGCCGATCTGGGTCGACTACATGGCCAAGGCCTTGAAGGGCGTCCCCGAGTTCGAGCAACCGGTACCGGACGGCATCCGCTTCATCGATGGCGAGCCCTACTATGACAACTTCACGCCCAACAACGGCCTGGTGACCAACGTGGGCGTGACGGTGGTGGATGCGATCTCCAACTTCTTCGGCTGGACACCCAGCCAGACGCCCGCCACACCCGGCAGCAGCAGCCAGTCTGCCCCCAACGTCCCGGGCACGTCGCCAGCCAGCCCGGCGACGGCTCCGGCCACAACGGGATCACGCAACCAGAACGAAAACGCCAAGCGTTTCCTGGACAGTACCAACCAGGGACATTGAAGCAGAGCGGGCAAGGCAAGCCACACGGACCGGGCCCCGAAAAGGAAAAAGCGCAGAAGTTAGCTTCTGCGCTTTTTTTATGCTGGCGCCCCCGACACGGATCGAACGTGTGACCTATCCCTTCATACCACTATGGCTTTCGCCACCAAGTGCATGTTTGTGGTCTGGACTATACCTTGGCCATGGGCGGGTGCATGCACACTCGCCTTGAGGCCGGAGCCGTCTAGTCTCTACACCTTCCGGCCTGCACGCAGGAAACCGGCTTGGCTCGGTATTGCCAGCAGCCGCGGGGTCGCAGGGACCATGCGCTGTCAGGGTTCACCGACTTTGACTCCATTCACGCGGCGCCTTTCGGCATCCGGTGCCCAATCTACTTAGGAGGGGATCGCTCTATCCACTGAGCTACGGGGGCAGCAAGGCCGCTATTGTATCCGCTGCGACAGGGCTTGCAAAGCCGCAAGCAACTACCGTCATACACTACAATAGGTAGATGCGCTTGCTCACAACAAATATGAAGAGTATTGCTGCCACCGCGCTGGGGACGTGGTTTGCCTGCACACTGGCCCTGGCCCAGCAGCCTGCCCCTGCCGTCGTGGCCAGTCCGCCCGGCATGGCCGACAGGGTGGCTGCCTGCATGGCCTGCCATGGCAAGGAGGGACGCGCGACGGCCGACGGCTACTATCCGCGCATTGCAGGCAAACCTGCGGGCTATCTGCTGAATCAGTTGCAGGGTTTCCGTGATGGCCACCGCCGCTATCCGATGATGAACTACCTGCTGACCAATCTTTCCGACGACTACCTGCAGCAGATTGCCAACTTC
Source organism: Herbaspirillum sp. (assembly GCA_019233085.1). Lineage (GTDB taxonomy): Bacteria > Pseudomonadota > Gammaproteobacteria > Burkholderiales > Burkholderiaceae_D > Herbaspirillum. The sequence continues at coordinate 1,289 of JAFAMT010000455.1, read as the reverse complement.
TTCGCCGCCCAGCATCCGCCCTACCCGCCGCCGCTGGCCCCCGCGGCCAATGCGGCGTTGCTGGAACGCGGACGCATCCTGGTCAGCGAGGGTGACCGGCAGCGCCGTATTCCCGCCTGCAGCGCCTGCCACGGCGCCCGGCTGGGTGGCGTGCAACCGGCCATACCCGGCCTGCTCGGCCTGCCGCGCGACTACATCAACGCCCAACTGGGTGCCTGGCGCAATGGCGAGCGCAGCGCCAGGGGCCCTGACTGCATGGCCGCCATCGCCCGCGAACTGACGCCCGAGGACGTCAATGCGGCCAGCAGCTGGCTCTCGGGGCAGACCGTACCCGCGGACTATGCGCCGGCCAGCAGCTTGAGCACACCGCTGCCGCGCCAGTGCGGCAGCCAGCCGCAGGCCGCCGGGGCGAGGCCATGAGAAAGCACCTGCGCTGGGGTATCGGCATCGTGCTGGCCGCCGTGGTCGCCCTGCCGGCCGCTGCGATCGCCTGGCAGATGCTGCGCCACGAGGAGGCCGGGCTGGCCACCCCGGCCCCTGAACGTAGCGTACAGCTTGCGCAGGGGCGCTATCTGGCCCGCGCCGGCAATTGCATGGCTTGCCATACTGCGCGGGGCGGTGCCGAGTACGCGGGCGGTCGTCCTATCGCCACCGATTTCGGTACGCTCTATACCTCCAACATCACCCCCGACAAGGCGACCGGCATCGGCCAGTGGAACGCGGACGATTTCTGGCGCGCCCTCCACCATGGACGCGGGCGCGATGGCCGCTTCCTCTACCCGGCCTTTCCCTATACCAGCTACACCCGCCTCAGCCGCGAGGACAGCGACGCCCTCTTCGCTTATCTGCAAAGCCTGCCGGCGGTGGCGCGCACCAACCAGCCCCACGCATTGCGCTTCCCCTACGACCAGCGCGTGCTGCTGGCGTTGTGGCGCACGCTGTATTTCTCCCCCGGCAGCTATGTGCCGGATACGAAGCGCAGCGCCCAGTGGAATCGTGGCGCCTACCTGGTGCAGGGGGCCGGTCATTGCAGCGCCTGCCACAGCGCGCGCAATGGCCTGGGGGCCAATGTGGCGCCGCTGGCACTGGCCGGCGGCGTGATCCCGGCGCTGGATTGGTATGCGCCGGCGCTGCACGGCGGCGAGCTGGCACTGGGCCACTGGCGCGACGAAGAGGTGGCGGCGCTGCTCAAGACCGGCGTGTCGCCACGCGGAGCCACACTGGGGCCGATGTCGGAAATCGTCGGGCGCAGCCTGCAGCATCTGGAAGATGCCGATATCGCGGCGATG
>JAFAMT010000502.1 GCA_019233085.1 Herbaspirillum sp. | reverse complement strand
GATGCGGACCGCGCCCTTCTCCCGGAGGATCTTGTCTGGACCGCGCAAATGACGAATGAAAGGGGTGGGACCGCGCCTAGGGAGGGGCGGCCTGCTGGAAACCGGTCAAGGGAAAGGACGAACAATGCGGCAGCAGGGCGCCACCCTGGTCAAGAGCGCGCACGGCCGTACAGAATGAAACAGCTGGTCTCCGTTGTTGCATGTTCTCCCTGCCTTCTGGGGTTGGTACGAACACTGCGGATGCAGGCGGCTTCCTCGCGGATGGCTCTATCCTGCTCCTCTTTTCTGATAGTCGCTGACACAAGCTGCCGGACCCAGGTTGCCTGGCGGCTTGTGTCAGCGGCTTTCGCCGCTGGGGTATTGCTGTGTTGCGGTGTTACGTGCAGGCCGGGTGGAGCCGGCCTGCCTTCAGGTCCTGGTGACGAACCAGGTCCGGGTCAACGGAACAGCACGGCCGACTTCTGCAGCACCAGGGTGATGCCCCAGACCAGCGGAATGCCGACGGCCAGCCAGGCCAGGCCGATCACCAGCGGATTGCCGCCCGAACCGATCTTGGACATGTCGTCCGAAGAGGCCGTGCTCGCCGCTTCGGCCGCCGACTTCTCGTGGGCCAGCTGCTTTTCACGGGCCAGTTCTTCCGGCGTCATGAAATGCTTGGCCGCCACCGGACGGATCAGCAGGTTGCAGATCAGGCCCAGTACCAGCATGCCGGCCAGGATGTACATGGTGGTGTTGTACACCTCGTTCTTGGGCATGCCCAGGCCGAGCTGGTATTCACGCATGTAGTTCACCACCACCGGGCCCAGGATGCCGGCGGTCGCCCACGCGGTCAGCAAGCGGCCGTGGATGGCGCCCACCATCTGGGTGCCGAACAGGTCGGCCAGGTAAGCCGGCACGGTGGCGAAGCCGCCGCCATACATCGACAGGATGACGCAGACCGCGCCCACGAACAGCGCGATGCTGCCCGACTTGGCCGACCACGGCAGGCTCACGTACAGCACGAAGCCCAGCACGAAGAAGATCGCATAGGTCATCTTGCGGCCGAAGAAGTCCGAGCACGATGCCCAGGCGAAACGGCCACCGATGTTGAACAGCGAGATCAGGCCCGTGAAGCCGGCCGCCAGCGCGGCGATGGCGGTCTTCTGGTCGACCGACAGGTCGTTGAAGCCCACGTCCACGCCCAGCAGCTTGCCGCCGAACACTTCCTGCAGCATCGGCGAGGCGATGCCGATGACGCCGATACCGGCCGACACGTTCAGGCAGAGCACCAGCCACACCAGCCAGAACTGGGGGATGCCCCAGACCTTGGAGACGTGCACGTGGTTCTGCGTGATCATGGTCGCGCTGGCCTTGGCCACCGGCGGGGTCCAGCCGGCCGGCTTCCAACCCGAGGGCGGGACGCGGTAGCCGAAGGCACCTGCCATCATGAAGACGAAGTAGATGACGGCCATGACCACGAAGGTTTCCCACACGCCCACCGAGGTCGGGGTGGCAAACTTCTTCATCAGCGCATCGGCCAGCGGGGTACCCACCAGCGCACCGCCGCCAAAGCCCATGATGGCCATGCCGGTGGCCATGCCGCGACGGTCAGGGAACCATTTGATCAGGGTCGACACCGGCGAGATGTAACCCAGGCCCAGGCCGACGCCACCGATGACGCCGGAGCCGACCCACATCAGCCAGAGCTGGTGGGTCTTCACGCCCAGGGCCGAGATGAGCAGGCCGCCGCACCAGCAGATGGCAGCCACCACGCCGGCCTTGCGGGGACCGGCGTGTTCCAGCCAGCCGCCCCAGATGGCGGCCGAAATGCCCAGGAGCACGAAGAACATCGTGTACATCCAGCCCAGCATGGAGATCTTCCAGTCACAGGTGGACGAGAAGATCTGGGCGAAAAAGCCGACATCGGCGCCACAGGCAATGGGCGCCGTCACGCCCAAGGCCTTGGACAAAGGCAGCCAGAACACGGAAAATCCGTATGCCATGCCGATGCAAAGGTGGATTGCGAGTGCCGCTGGGGGGACCAGCCAGCGATTGAAGCCAGGCTTGGCGACTGTATGTTCCTTGTTCAGGAAATCGAAAGCCATTCATTCCTCCGAGTTTTTTGATGTGTGATGTGGGGTAAATCGAAGGAAAGATTGCATTGCAAAGCCCGGTAGGGCCGGTTCGTGAATCCGGCCCATCTTTGCGACGCTATCCTTCTCTTTTATTTATTTATATATGTACAACGCCGCATATATTTTTTATCATTTATGCGGGCTGACGCGAAATTATCACCGATAAACCAGCGCATCAATATGCTTTATTTTTCCTAAATGTATAAAGTACACATCAAGCCGCACTGGGAAATCGCCTACGACAACGAGGCGCCGCTGGACACGGCCAACCTGCTGATGTTGCTCACAGGCATACAGCAGAGCGGTTCCATCGCCCGCGCCGCGCAATTGACGCGTTACTCCTATCGCCATGCCTGGGGCCTGTTACGCGATGCCGAACGCATCTTTGGCAACAGCCTGATCGACAGCGGCCGTGGTCGCGGCACCACACTGACCGACTTCGCCAGCAAGCTGCTGTGGGCCGATCGCCTGGTCGCGGCGCGACTCTCCCCCACGCTGGACAGCCTGGCCTCGGAGCTGGAGGTGGAACTGGGCAAGACCGTGGGCGGCAAGCCGGAGACGGTGCGCCTGAACGCCAGTCACGGCTTCGCCGTGGCCGCCCTGCTGGGCCAGATCAACGAGGCACGCCTGCCGGTGGAGGTGCGCTATCGCCACAGCACCGATGCCGTGGCCGCGCTGTCGCGCCAGGAGTGCGACCTGGCGGGCTTTCACGTGCCGCTGGGCGAATTCGAGAAGCCGGCCATCGCCAATTACGCCAAGTGGCTCAACAAGCGCAGCGATTGCCTGATCCACCTGGCCATCCGCAACCAGGGCCTGTTCGTCGAACCGGGCAATCCCAAGAACCTGCGCGGTCTGGCAGACCTGGCCCGTCCCGACCTGCGCTTCGTCAACCGTGAAGCCGGCTCGGGTACGCGCATGCTGCTGGAGCTGATGCTGGCCGATGCCGGCATCGACCAGAAGAAGATCAACGGCTTCGAGAACACCGAGTTCACCCACTCGGCGGTGGCGGCCTTCATCGCCAGTGGCATGGCCGACGTCGGCTTCGGGGTGCAGACGGCGTCGCACCGGTTCGGGCTGGACTTCATCCCGCTGGTGCGCGAGCGCTACTTCTTTGCGCTGCCGGCAGGTTCCTTGCAGGACCCGCCGATCCGTGCCGTGATCGACATCCTGCAATCGGAAGCCTTCCGCAAGGTCGTCAACGGCCTGGCCGGCTACGATGGCACCGATACCGGCAAGATCCTGACGCTCAAGGAAGCCTTCGGCTGATCCACACCCACCCTTCCCCCTGTCACGCTTGTGGACAGGGGGCGATCAGGCTACACTCCGGCCCCTGATGCGCATCCGCCTGGCTTGTGCATGGCCTTTTTCCTGCCTGATCGCTTCATGAATCCCGCCGCTCTCTCTGCCCTCGATGCCCTCGACGTCCGTCTGCTGAACCTGCTCGATGCAGTCCTGGATGAAGCCCACCTGGCACGTGCCGCAGCCCGCGTGGGCTGGCCGCTGCCGGCGGCGGCCAGCGCCCTGGAGCGTTGCCGCCAGGTCTTGCGCGACCCGCTGCTGGAAGACGGCGGCCAGCAGATGCAGCTCACCGCTGCCGCCCAGGCCCTGCGCGCGCCCGTGCGAGAGGCCCTGGCGGCCAGAGGCCTGCAACAGCAACCGGTCACGCTGGCCCAGCGCGCACAGCGCGTGCGCATCCTCATGCCCGACTACCCGGCGCAGGTGGTGGCGCATCCCCTGTATCAGGAACTGGCCGCCGAGGCGCCCCTGCTGGAGATCGAGTTCCAGCCCTGGCAGGGCGATGCGCAAGCCGCCGCCAGCCTGGAGCGCGGCGATACCGACCTGTTGCTGGGCGCCCTGCAGCCCACCAATACGCTGCGCGGACGCGAAGTGCTGCAGGAACGCTGCGTGGTGGCGATGCGGCGTGACCATCCGGCCGCCCATCAACTGACCTTGCGCCGCTGGCTGGACTTCCCGCACCTGCTGGTCTCCTGCCACGACACGCTCAACCGCATGCTCGACGAGCAATTGTCGGCCCAGGGCCTGCAACGTCGCATCGGCATGGTGATCCCGAATTTCCTGATGGCGCCGGCGCTGCTGCAAGGCTCGGACCTGATCGCGGTCATGCCCATGCATTGCGTGCCGGCCGCCACCGCCGCCCATCCGGTGGAGCTGGCCTGCCTGCGCCCACCCCTGCCGCTGGATGCACCGCCGCTGCGCCTGCTGCAGCATCGCCGCCATGCCGACGACACCGCCGTGGCCCATGTGGCCCAGGTGCTGGAACGCATCGTGCGCCAGCGCCTGGACGGGCGCTGATCCGCTGATCTGCTAATCAACTGGCGCTAGACCGTCAACGGCGGCGCGCTCACATCCAGGTGCTTCTGCAGGAAGCGCACGCATTCCCGCACCTTGGCCGAATTCTTCAATTGCAGGGGATAGACCGCGCACAGGTCGGCCTCCTGGTAATACTGCGGCAGCACGCGCACCAGGCGCCCGCGCTTCAAGCTGTCGGACACATCCCAGATCGAACGCAAGATGATGCCGTGGCCATCGACGGCCCACTGGTGGATGATCTCGCCGTGATTGGAGGCCAGCGTCCCCGAAACCTTGACCGTCTCCTGCCCCTTGGGGCCGACCATGCGCCATATGCCAAAGGACTGGTTGCGCTCGCGGATCACCAGGCACTGGTGCTGGCGCAGCGCGGCCAGGTCGGCCGGTGCGCCATGCTTCTTCAGGTAGGCCGGACTGGCGCACAGCACCCGCTGGCTGGGCAGGATACGCTTGGAGAACAGATGCGGCTCATGCCCCGCCCCCACCCGGATATCCAGGTCGATACCTTCATTGACCAGGTCGATCTGGCGGTCCACCAGTTCCAGCTGTATCTTCAGTTCCGGATGCTCGGCGGCAAAGCGCGAGAGCAAGGGCGAGACGAACTTGCGACCCAGGCCGAAGCTGGTGCTGATCTTGAGCAGGCCGCGCGGCACCCGTTTGGCGCTGCTGACGGTTTCCATCATCTGTTCGACGTCCTCAAGGATCTTGCGCGCCCACTCGTGGACGTTGCCACCGTCCTCGGTCATGACCACGCTGCGCGTGGTGCGATGGAACAGCCGCACACCCAATGCCTGCTCCAGCAGGGCGATGCGCTTGCTGATGTAGGCTGGCGAGGCACCCACCTCGCGCGCCGACTCGGCGAAGTTGCTGTGGCG
>JAFAMT010000498.1 GCA_019233085.1 Herbaspirillum sp. | reverse complement strand
CCCGCAAGTGGGCAAGGTCACCGTCAGCCTGGGCTTCGTGGGCATCGCCCGCGAGACGCCGGTGGTGATCCTGGGGCATGCCGACCAGGCCCTGTACCACGCCAAGAAGAGCGGTCGCAACCGCATCTGCTACTACCAGGAACTGGTTAATTCCGGCGTGCTGCGCTCGGGCATCACGACCAACGATACGGTGGAATTCTTCTAGCCGATCGCCCAGCCCCCTTGCTCTTGTGACCAAGCCGCGCATGCGGCTTTTTCTTTTTCCGGCGCTCGCCAGGCAACTCGCCGCGGCGCCCGGTGGGGCTCATGCATGTGCTGCATCCGTCCATGTTTTAAAAGCATGAGACAGCGCCCCGCCGCTTTCGTATGATCGCCAACGTTCGATGCCATCAGCGAGAACCCCTCCGCAGGGTCCGCTCGACGCACCTATCAGGACTGCGAGCGTGACCCATCATGCGGCCCACCTAGAACAACACTGGAGACTAATAAAAATGCAGCAGACACACTTCAAGAAAATCGGCGCTGTGATGATCCTCTCCCTGGCTTGCGCCTTTGCCGCGCAAGCACAGGAGAAGAAACCCAATGTGGTGGTCATCGGCACCGGCGGCACCATCGCCGGCGCTGGCGCATCCAGCGTCAATACCGCCGCCTACCAATCGGCCGTGGTGCCGGTGGACAAGATCATCGCCGCCGTCCCCGAGATCTCCAAGATCGCCAACGTGCGCGGCGAGCAGATCTTCCAGATCGGCAGCGAGAGCTTCAACGACGAGCGCCTGCTGAAACTGGGCAAGCGCGTCTCCGAACTGCTCAAGCAGAATGACGTCGACGGCGTGGTCATCACCCACGGCACCGACACCATCGAGGAAACCGCCTACTTCCTGAACCTGGTCTTGAAGAGCGCCAAGCCGGTCGTGGTGGTTGGCTCCATGCGTCCGGGCACGGCGCTGGGTGCCGATGGCGCGCTGAACCTGTATGACGCGGTGCTGGTGGCCAGCAGCAAGGAAGCCGCCGGCAAGGGCACGCTGGTGGTGATGAACGACGAGATCCACTCCGGCCGCGACGTCACCAAGAGCAATTCCTTCAAGGTCGAGACCTTCCGTTCGCCCTACGGCCCGCTGGGCTACGTGGTGGAAAACAAGCTGACGTTCTATCGCCTGCCGGCCCGTCCGCATACCACCCAGACCGAGTTCGACATCGACCAGATCAACAGCCTGCCGCGCGTGGACATCGCCTACAACTATGGCAACGTCAGCCGTGCCGCGTATGACGCCTTCGTGGCAGCGGGCGCCAAGGCCATCATCCATGACGGTACCGGCAACGGCAGCGTGGCCGAGCAGATCGTGCCTGTGCTGCAGGAAGTGCGCAGCAAGGGCGTGCAGGTCATCCGCGCCACCCGCACCGGCAGCGGCGTGGTGATCCGCAATGGCGAACAGCCTGACGACAAGTACGACTGGGTCGTCACCGACGACCAGAACGCCCAGAAGGCCCGCATCCTGGCCGAGCTGGCACTGACCAAGACCAATGATCCCAAGGAACTGCAGAAGATCATGTGGAAGTATTGATTCGCCGCCGGGCGCCATGTACCTCCGTATGAGGCATGACGCTGGCTGCAACCGGTGTTTTGCGTTGTTGCACCGACTGAGGTTTCCTCAGTTCCCTCTTGGCCCCGCTTCGGCGGGGCTTTTTTCATCCGGCCGCTGTCTGCGTCAGGCCAGGACCGGCTCCCCCGGTTCTGGGATCAGGCGGATCGGGATCGACTTGGCCGCCGGCACCTTGCTCCCGCGCGCATGGTGGAACAGCGGGATCAGGCGGTTCAGTTCGGGGTAGTAACCCATCACGCAACCGGCCGGGATATCGAAGGGCTCCACGCGCAGATGATCGACGCGGCGCTCCACGCCATCTGAGGAGACGGTCTCGGCCGTGACGAAATCGCCCGGCACCAAGCCTTGTTGTTGCAGATCCTGCCGGTTCATCAGCAGGACGCGGCGCGTCCCCCAGACGCCACGGAAGCGGTCATCCAGCGAATAGACGGTGGTGTTGAACTGGCTGTCGCCGCGCGTGGTCATCAGGCGCAGCACGCCGGGTGCGTCGGCGGGCATGTCGGGATCGGGCTCGAAGCCATCCGGCACCATGAAGTTGGCCTTGCCATTGGGCGTCTTCCATTGCCGCTGGCGCGCCGCCAGCGGGCGCGCGAAGCCGCCTGGCGTCCACATGCGGGCATTGAAGTCATGGAAGATGTCGGGATAGGTGGCCTCGATGGCATCGCGTATGCGGCCATAGTCCGCGACCCAGCCATCCCAGTCCACCTGCGTATGGGTGGGCAGCAGGCGCTTGGCCAGCGCTGCCACGATGGCCGGTTCCGACAATAGATGCGGCGAGGCCGGCTTGACGCGTCCGCGCGAGCCGTGCATGCAGCCGGTACTGTCTTCCACCGACACCGACTGCTCACCGCCGCGTTGCTGATCGACCTCGATGCGCCCCAGACAGGGCAAGAGAAAGGCCGTCTTGCCATGGATCACGCAAGAGCGGTTCAAGTGGGTCACCACCTGCACCGTCAGGGGCAGCTTGCGCCAGGCCGGTTCCATCACGCCATGGTCGGGAATGGCCCGCACGAAATTGCCACCCAGCATGAAGAAGGCAGAGAGTTCGCCATCGCGGATCTTCTCGCAGGCTTCCACGGTGTTGAGGCCCTTCTCCATCGGTGGCTCGAAATGGTAGAGCGCACGCAGCTTGTCGTTGGGCACCATCTCCGGTTTTTCGGTAATGCCCACGGTGCGCTGACCCTGTACGTTGGAATGGCCGCGGATGGGACAGATGCCGGCACCAGGCTTGCCGACGTTGCCGCGCATGAGCAAGAGGTTGGTCAACATGTGGATGGTGCGTACCGCTTCACGGTGCTGGGTCACACCCATGCCGTACATGAGCATGGCACTGTCGGCGGCGGCATAGGTGTCTGCGGCCTGCTCCAGCTCGGCGCGCGCAACGCCGGCGTGCCGCTCGATCTCGCTCCAGGATGCCTTGCGCACGGCCTCGGCAAATGCCTCCATACCGCTGGTATGCGCATCGATGAAGGCCTGGTCCAGCAGGCGCGGCCTGCCTTGCGCCAGGGCCAGGTCATCGCGCTCGAGGATGCGCTTGGCCATGCCGACGGCAGCCGCGGCATCGCCGCCGATGCGGATCTGCAGGTACTGCGAGCTGATCTCGGTATGCGCCGGAGTAATCATCTCGATGGGCGATTGCGGGTTGACGAAACGCTGCAGGCCGCGCTCGCGCAAGGGATTGAAGGTGATGACGGGGACCCCGCGCTTGCGTGCCTCTTCCAGCGGATGCAGCATGCGCGGGGCATTGGTCCCGGTGTTGTGGCCGAAGAAGAGGATGCAATCGGTGTGTTCGAAGTCGTCCAGCCGGACGGTGCCGACCGGCACGCCGATGGTCTGCGGCAAGGCCACGGAAGTGGACTCGTGGCACATGTTGGAACTGTCGGGCAGGTTGTTGGTGCCATACATGCGCGCCATCAGCTGGTACATGTAGGAGGTCTCCAGCGAGGCACGACCGGACGCATAGAAGACCACCTTCTTCGGGTCCATGGCGCGCAACTGCGCGGCAATGTCGTCAAAGGCCTCGTCCCAGGAGACTGGCAGGTAGCGGTCGCTGGCCGGGTCATACTTCATCGGTTCGGTCACGCGGCCGGTGGATTCGAGTTCCAGGTCGTTCCAGCTCTCCATCTCGGTGACGGTATGTCGGGCGAAGAATTCCGGGGTGGCCCGCTTGCCGGTGATCTCCCAGGCGGTGGCCTTGGCACCGTTCTCGCAGAATTCGAAGAGGTGCGGATCAGCCGGCTTGGCCCAGGAACAGCTCACACAGGCGAAGCCCCCGGGCTTGTTCTGCTTCATGAGGATGCGGGTACCGGCGGCGATCACATGTTCCTGCCGCAGGATGGAGCCCAGCGCCTTGACCGAGCCCCAACCGCCGGTGGCATTGTTGTATTCATCGAAACGCGCTTCTTCGGGGGTGTCCTTGGTTTTCATCTTGCTTCTCCGAGCCTGGTGCATTCATGGGGATGGCGCGGCGCATTGCTGCGTCCGAGCCACCGATGATGCAGGCGGGAGAAAGATCTGGCTGTAGGCGGGGCGCCGATTTACACCGTGCCCGGCTCCTACAGCCTGGTCCTGAAGGGACATGCCGACGGCAATAAGGCCTAGAGTGGCTGGATCACCGACCTCATGCCTGCGAAACAACATGAGGGATCTGGAAACGCTGGCTCAAAAATCCAGCTGTTCCACCTCCAGGCCCAGGGCCGTGGCGATTCTCTCCAGGGTGCCTGGACGCAGCCGGCGACTACTCTCCTGCTGCGCATACGCGGATTGCGAAATACCCAGTCGCGCCGCCACCTCCTGCTGGGTCAGATTCAGATGCTCACGCCAGCAGCGCACGGCGGTCCACTCGTGATCCACCATCAGCGCCACCACTTCGTGCGGAACATACGGTCCATCGTCCTGTGGATGTTCCTTGAGGTAATCGTCGTAGGGAATCACGACAAAGGCCGGCTTCCCGTCGGGGCCGTGGATGATTTGGATGTTAGTAGGTGCGTTCATCGCGCTTGCTCACTTCCTCGATGGAGACGATGCGGACATTGCCGTCAAAGTTGAAGAACACCCGATACTGACCGACCCGCAGACGGTACTGGCAAGGATGGTTGAGCAGCGACTTCACATGCTGGCAGTGCGGCATCTGCACCAGTTTGGCCGCAGCATCCTTGATCCTGATTTGATCAGGGCGGTTGATCTTGAGAAGTTGCTTGACCGCCCTTGGATGCCACCTGATCGAATTCATGCGCTTAAATTATAAGTCCATCTGTGAATTTATGTTTCATTTATTAGACTTGGACTTATTTTTCCGCATCACCTCAGCAGCCTGCCTGCGGCCGCCCCGTAGCACAAGCAACACCCCCCGATCCCCTAGCATTCTCTCGACATTTTTCGCTGCGACTTCAAGACAACATCCGATCGCCTCAGCGCCCACCTCAGCGGACGCTATCAGCGGCACGCACGACCTGCTGCGCCTGTTCGATACTGACGTGATGGTCTTCCATCGTATTGACCAGCTTCTGCCGCTGCGCCCGCGAGCCGAAATTGTTGGCATAGATCCAGGTGAACTCCGCCCCCAACAGGAATATTTGGGCCGAGTAGTAGATCCACAGCAGCAACAGTGCAAAAGAACCCGCGGCCCCGAAACCGGAAGTCATGCCGGTGCTGCCCAGGTACATGCCGATCAGGTATTTGCCGATGATGAAGAGCACCGTAGTGGCCACTGCGCCGATCCAGACGTCGCGCCAGGATAGCGTCACGCGCGGCATGAACTTGTAGATCATCGTGAAGAGCGTGGAAAACACCACGAATGACAGCACGAAGTTCAGCAGCTGCAATACCAGCCGCCAACCCTCGAACCAGCCACCCCACCAGCGCCCCAGCGCTGCCAGCGCGGCACTGACCACCAGGGAGATGATCAGCAGGAAACCCAGGCCCAGGATCAGCCCGAAGGACAGCAGGCGCGTGCGCGCCAGCTGCCACACGCCGGTCTTGGGCTGGACTGCGGGGATGCGCCAGATGCGGTCCAGCGCGCTCTGCAGTTCGGAAAACACGGCGGTGGCGCCGATGACCAGTGTCACCACGGAAATGCCGGCGGCGATCATGCCCTCACGCGGCTGGCTGACCGACTTGAGCAACCCCTGGATGGCATAGGCCCCTTCGGTGCCGACGATGTCGCGGATCTGGTTGACAATCTCGCCCTGCGCGGCATCGTGGCCGAACAGCATGCCGGCCACGGCGATGGCAATCACCAGCATGGGCGCAATGGAAAAGATCGTGTAATAGGCAATGGCCGCTCCCATGCTGGGGGCGAAGTCGTTCAGCCAGGCGTTCACGGCCGCAACCGTCAACTGCCAGGCCTGCTGCGCACGTGAGCCGCCCTGCAGCATCTTGACCTCGGCAGCAGGGTCGAGATAGTCCGACGGGGCCGGTTCCAGCCTGGCCTTGACGATGTCGATGCGCGCCGGTGCGTCCGCCGCCGGTGGCGGGGCGCTGCGGGCAGCGGCCTTGGCGCGCGCCGAGCCCCGCCGCCAGGCGGCCACCAGCGGCAAGACCAGGCTCACCAGTCGCACGGCGCGCTCAAGACCCGACATGGACGCAGCCATGGCAGAGGGTCGCGCCACTGCCTGTGCGCCGGCAGCAACGTCAGCAGCAGGCCCCGTCACTGCCCCGGCCTGCCGCCGCTGACGCCGCTTGCGCCCCAGCCAGATGCCCAGGCCGGCACTCAATAGCGTACCGGCAACGAGGCCAGCAGCTGGCAGCGCATCGCTGGCCGAGGGGCTGTCGAGGTCGTCGGATGGGCGCGATGGCTGGCTCATGGGGCCTTCTCCTGGTGCGTTGTGATGGCGGTGTGACCCGCTGCCGACAATGATTGTTCCTGCTTGCGGGCTGGCCGTCCAGCCCCGCGCGTGGGCGGCGGGCGACGCGGAAATCGCCCGCATGGTATAAAGGAAATCTTCGCCAGCGCAGGCCGGCGACTGAACCAGGCCAGCGATATCCGGTCTGTCAACCTATTCCCCTGCCGCCGCGCCCCGTCGCCGGGCGGCATCTCCCTCAACCCTGACCAACGAGGTTCGCACATGTATAAGGACGTACAGCTTTTCATCAACGGCGAATGGACCGCCAGCGCCTCCGGCCGCACCATCGATGTGGTCAACCCGGCCACCGAGGAAGTGATCGGCAAGATCGCCCATGCCGGTCGTGAAGACCTGGATCGCGCGCTGGACGCCGCCAAGAAGGGCTTCGAGACCTGGCGCAAGATGTCCGCCTTCGAACGCTCCAAGATCATGCGTCGCGCCGCCGACCTGCTGCGTGAGCGCGCCGACGAGATCGCCCGCCTGATGACCCAGGAACAGGGCAAGCCGCTGCCTGAAGCCAAGATGGAAACCCTGGGCGCGGCCGATACCATCGACTGGTTCGCCGAGGAAGCCCGCCGTACCTACGGCCGCCTGGTGCCGGCCCGCACTCCCGGTGCCTACCAGATGGTGATCAAGGAGCCGGTCGGCCCGGTGGCCGCCTTCACGCCCTGGAACTTCCCCATCAACCAAGTGGTGCGCAAGCTCTCGGCCGCGCTGGCGGCGGGCTGTTCCATCATCGTCAAGGCACCGGAAGAAACCCCGGCCTCGCCGGCCGAACTGATCCGCGCCTACGCCGACGCCGGCGTGCCGGCCGGTGTCATCAACCTGGTCTATGGCGTGCCGGCCGAGATCTCGGAATACCTGATCCCGCATCCGGTGATCAAGAAGATCTCCTTCACCGGTTCCACCCCGGTGGGCAAGCAGTTGGCTGCGCTGGCCGGCCAGTACATGAAGCGCGCCACGATGGA
>JAFAMT010000495.1 GCA_019233085.1 Herbaspirillum sp. | reverse complement strand
CCGATATCGCGGCCGATGGCCGCGCACAGGTCGGCCATGCCGGCGCAGTCCAGCACGATGGCTTCGGCACCGTCCTCGGCCAGCGCGCGCCGGCATTCGTCGGTGATGCGCGCGCGGCCGCCGGAGGCCGGGTCTTCCAGGTCGAGCACGGCGATCTCGCAGGCCCGCACATTGCGGCAGAAGCGCTGCATGCCATAGCGCTCGGCCAGGTGCCAGGCCATGCCGCTGGTGCGTGCCAGCGTGGTGACCACCGAGAACGAGGGCGCAATCAGGCTGGCCATGTGCATGGCTGCTTCGGCAATCCCGATCACCGGTCCGCGCGCCAGTTCGCGTGCGGCCGACAGGCCAGGGTCGCCAAAGCAGGCGATCACGTAGGCATCCACCCCCTCACGTTCGCCACGGTCGATCTCCTGCAGCAGGCCGGGGACGGCCAGTGCCTCGTCGTAGTGGCTCTCGATGGAGGCCGGTCCCATCTGTGGACTCACGCCCGTGATCTCTGTGCCCGGAGCCGCCACGGCGCGTGCGCAGGCGGTCATGGCCTCGGTCATCGAGACGGTGGTGTTGGGATTGATCAGCTTGATGCGCATTGCTCGTTCCTTGATTCCTTGTTGCCTTGATTCCTGGGTTCCTCGTACTCAGCCCTTGCGTACCAGCATCAGGTAGAACAACGCGCCCAGTGCCGCTCCGATGAACCACGAGAAGTCGGCCGCGCCGCGCAGTTGCGGCAGCATCACGCAGGCCACGCAGACGGCGGCGGCCAGCACCAGTGCCTTGACCGCATCGCGATTGACGCCATTGCTGTACCAGTAGCGGCCTTCGGGGTGCATGGTGTAGAGGTCTTCCACCTTGACCTGGCCGCGCTTGACCAGGTAGTAGTCGGTCAGCAGGATGCCATACAGGGGCCCGATGAAGCCGCCCAGCACGTCCAGGGTGTAGTGGATCACTTCGGGGTTGCCGAACAGGTTCCAGGGCGTGATGAAGATCGACGCGGTGGCGGCGATCATGCCACCGGCGCGCCAGCTGATGCGGCTGGGCGAGAGGTTGGAGAAGTCGAACGCGGCCGAGACGAAGTTGGCCACGATGTTGATGCCGATGGTGGCCGTCAGGAAGGTCAGCGCGCCGATCACCGCGGCGGTGGTGTTGTCGATGCGCGAGACGGTTTCCACCGGGTCGGTGATCAGTTCGCCGAAGACGGCGATGGTGGCCGAGGTGGTCACCACGGTGACGATGGAAAAGGCCAGGAAGTTGACCGGCAAGCCCCAGAAATTGCCGCGCTTCACATCGGCGAAGGTGTGGCAGTAGCGCGAGAAGTCACCGAAGTTGAGCATCGGCCCCGAGAAGTAGGACACCACCAGCGAGATGGCCGTGATCATCACCGACACCGCCGCCCAGCCGCTGTACTTGATCTCGCCCAGGTTCAGGCCGACGTTCTGCCAGCCGGCCTTGAAGATCATCCAGCCGGCCAGGATGAACATGACCACGTACACAGCGGGACCGGCGAAGTCGATGAACTTCTTGATGGTCTCCATGCCGTTCCAGAACACCAGCGCCTGCAATACCCACAGCAGCAGGAAGCCGCCCCAGCCCAGCGCCGAGAGTCCGGCGAAGGAATGGACGTGGACGTCGGCATAGGGTTTGAGCTCGGGGAAGAACTTGATGATCACCACCACGAAGGCGGCCGAGGCCAGGTAGGTCTGGATCCCGTACCAGGCCACGGCGATGAGTCCTCGGATCATGGCCGGCACGTTGGCGCCGAGCACGCCGAAGGACAGCCGGCTCATCACCGGATAGGGCACGCCATGCGCCTGGCTGGGCCGTGCCACCAGGTTGCACAGCAGGTAGACGATGCTGATGCCCACCAGCAGCGAGATGAGCACCTGCCAGCTGGTCAGGCCCAGCGCGAACAGGCTGCCGGCGAACACATAGCCGCCCACGCTGTGGACGTCGGACATCCAGAAGGCGAAGATGTTGTAGGAACCCCAGGTCTGGTGCTTCAGCGGGGCGAGGTCTTCATTGCTCAGGCGCGCGTCGTCGGCGCCGGTGGGATAGCTGCTGGCTGCGGGGGAAGCGTCGATGGTCATGGCCGGTCTCCGTCCTGTGAGGGGTTGGGTAGAACAAAACACGCCCGGCTGCGGCCGGGCAGTTCAGCGGACTTCCTGCATGCTCTATGGCATGTATGTGGTCGCGCGGGTCCTGCTTGAGCCGCGCGACGTGGCCCTGTTTCCAACTTCTGGTTACCAAATCCTGTTTCCAGTTGCCTGGCTTTCATATCGTGCAAAAGCCGGTGTGCGCGCCGGGCTGTGGGTTACAGTCCCTTGCCGAGCACGGCGCGCAGATCGAATTGATCATCCGCATCCGGCCGTACCCGGTCCTCGCACAAATGCAAGTGATGTGCCATATGCCCCTGGGCGGCTTGGATGTCGCCTTTTTCCAGGGCTTCCAGCACGGTCTCGTGTTCGTCGAAGGAGCAGGCGTTGTGGCCCGGCGCCTCCGTTTTTGCAATCATCAGCGTGGTGCGCGAGACCAGCTTGCGCAGCGTTTCCACCAGCAGCGCATTGCCGGTCAGCTCGGCCAGCGCCAGGTGGAACTGGGCTGAGAGCCTGATCCAGCGCGGCCGGTCGCCGTTGAGATAGCAGTCGCGTTCTTCTTCCACCATGCGCCGCAGGCCGGCGATCTGGCGCGTGCCGGCCTCCCGTCCCACCTTCTCCAGCACCGCGTGTTCGAGGATGTTGCGCAGCTCGAACATGTCGCGCACCTCGGCATGCGAGGGGCTGGCGATGAAGGCGCCACGATTGGCTTCCAGGTCCACCATGCCCTCCGAGGCCAGGCGCGCCAGTACCTTGCGCACCGTGTGGCGGGCCGTGTCGTAGATCTGGCACAGGGTCTGCTCGGTCAGCTTGGTACGCGGCGGCAGCCGGTGTTCCATGATGGCGTCGTAGATGTCCTGGTACATCCTTTCCTCGACCGCCCCGGTGCTCTCGCGCTCACGCGTGGCGGAGGGGCGTGCGGTTTTGCTGGCTTTGTTCATGATGCTCATGCTCTGGCTGTGGATTCCTGTCTGGATGGGCATTGCCGGTCAACAACAAGATGCATGGATCGTCAACAATCTAAAAATGAATTTGCAACAAAACGGGGCTTATTCTGCACCAAAAAGAATGCCGTGTGTCCCTCTTTGGGTCATGGATTGCCCCGATTTCGTTGCTGCGATGCAGCGTCATCCGGCTGCAGCCAGCCTGGACGAGCCTGGCCACAGCATGTTGCAAAGCGTAATCCGCCTTCATGAATTGTCGCCAATCCTGTTGCCAATCTTCGGCAATCTTTGCGTGTGAATGGCCTTTCCTCCCTGAACAGGATTGCGGACAGGATGGTTGCCAATCGCCTTCGACGGGTATGCAAGAAACGTGCTTGATCCTGGCGGGCATAAAAAAACGCCCGGCGTGGGCCGGGCGTCGGGGCAGGCGATGAGACTGCTGCGGGAGGGGATCAGTGCGCGGCGGCGTACTGTTCCAGCTCCTGGTGCAGGGTGGCCTTGTCTTCGTCGGACAGGAAACAGGCATCGATGCCATTGCGTGCCAGTTGCAGCACCTGCTCGCGCGTGAGGTCCAGGGAGCGGGCCACGGCATGGTAGTTGGCGTTCATGTAGCCACCGAAATAGGCCGGGTCGTCGGAATTGACCGTCACGGCCAGGCCTGCATCCAGCAGGCGCGCCAGGTTGTGCTCGGCCATGTCCTTGACCACGCACAGTTTCAGGTTGGATAGCGGGCAGACGGTCAGGGGCGTACGCTGCTGCGCCAGGCGCTGCATCAGGGCTGGGTCTTCCTCGCTGCGCACGCCGTGGTCGATGCGTTCCACGTGCAGCACGTCGAGCGCACCGATGACATAGGCCGCCGGACCTTCCTCGCCCGCGTGGGCGACCAGGCGGAAGCCCAGTTCGCGGCAGCGCGCATAGACGCGCTCGAACTTCTCGGGTGGGTTGCCGCGCTCGGAGGAGTCCAGGCCGATGCCCAGCCACAGGTCGCTGTACTGCTCGCGCAGCGGCAAGGCCGCATCCAGGGTGGCGAAGGCGTCTTCCTCGGAGAGGTGGCGCAGGAAGGACATGATCATGACGCTGCCGAAGCCATCGCGGCGGCGCGCATCGCGCAGGGCGTTGGCGATGCCGGCGAACACGGTGGCCATGGGGATGCCGCGCTCGGTATGGGTCTGCGGATCGAAGAAGATCTCGGCGTGACGCACGTTGTCGGCCTGGGCACGGGCGATGTAGGCGGCGGTCATGTCGTAGAAGTCCTGCTCGGTACGCAGCACGTTGGCGCCGGCGTAGTACAGGTCGAGGAAGGATTGCAGGTCGCTGAAGTTGTAGGCGGCGCGCAGTTCTTCCACCGAGGCGTAGGGCAGCTGGACCTGGTTGCGCTGGGCCAGCGCGAACATCAGCTCGGGCTCCAGCGTGCCTTCGATGTGCAGGTGCAGTTCGGTTTTCGGCAGGCCGGCGATGAAGCCGTCCAGGGCGGCGCCGCGAGCGGATGGGGAGATGACTGCTGAGTTCATGGAAACGACCCTTCAAAAATGACTAGAACAGGGAAAAGCGGCGGCAGGATGGCAGATCGTGCCAGCATAGCCGCCTCCCGGACCCCGCATTATCACGCAAATCCCATACCTGGCTCCAGCATTGCCGGCCCCGGGCTGAACCTTGGCGGTTTTGTCCTGTCCTCAGTAGCGGGATGGCCGCAGCCGGTCCCCGCCCCAAAGGGCGGGAACGAGGTAAAGATCCGATGAAATTTCGCCGACCGCTGTCAAGCCATGTTTAAATGCTAAGCTTCTTGGGGGAAATACATGCGTAAGATGATCTGGGGTTCATTGAGGTGCTTGTTGTCGTTGTCGATGTTGGCGGGTATGACGGCTTGTTCGGTCATGCCGTGGAGCGAGAAGGAGGACCCGACCGTGGTCCCCTACAAGACCATCATGAGCGGTTCGTACCAGGGTTTCCTCAAGAACTGGGATGACCAGCGCCAGCCAGTCTTCTGTGCGCTCATCCGCAGCCGCGACGAGTGGGAGCAGTGGATGAAGGCGGCCCCGACCCAGGGTGACAAGCGCCCCACCGGGCCATCGCCTGATCACTTCGAGCGCAATCAATACCTGTTGGTGGCACGTACCATGTCGGCTCCCGATGCAGCCGAGCGTCCGCATGTCTTCACCCCGCTATCGGTCAGCCTGCGCGATGGCACGCTGCGGCTGAACTACCTCTACCGCGCCCCGGCCTCGGGCGCCTCCTACAGGATCAAGGATTACCTGATGGTGGCCATTCCCAAGGAACGATTCACGACCGGGCCGGTGGTGTTCTATGAGAATGATCGCAAGGTGTGCCAGCTGGATCGTTAGTCAGGGCGGCTCGTCTGCTTGGTCATCGCAGATAGGCGTTGCCTGCATGGACGAATGAAAAAAGGCCGGAGGCGTGTCCACGCTTTCCGGCCTTTTTGTATGGCGTGCGAGCTCAAGCCCCCTGCGTCATCCCGATGAACTGCTGCAATTCCGGCGTCTTGGGATTGCCGAACAATTCCTCCGGCGGGCCGATTTCGTGGACCTTGCCCTGGTGCATGAAGACCAGGCGGTTGCAGACCTCGCGGGCGAAGCGCATCTCGTGGGTCACCATCAGCAGCGTCATGCCTTCCTTGGCCAGGCCGCGCATGACGGCCAGCACTTCATTGACCAGTTCCGGGTCCAGCGCCGAGGTGATCTCGTCGCACAGCAGTGCCTGCGGGTTCATCGACAGCGCGCGGGCAATCGCCACGCGCTGCTGCTGGCCGCCGGAGAGCTGGTCGGGAAAGGCGTCGAACTTGTGGCCCAGGCCGACCTTTTCCAGGTTGGCCTTGGCCGTGACCATGGCCTCGGCTTCGGTCACACCCTTGACGATCATGGGCGCGATCATCACGTTGCGGCCCACCGACAGGTGCGGGAACAGGTTGAACTGCTGGAAGATCATGCCGACCTTCAGGCGCAGGTTGCGCAGTTCCAGTTCAGACGCGCCCAGCTTGGCACCGGCCACGCTGATGTTGCCTTCGTCGATGCTCTCCAGGCCGTTGATGCAGCGCAGGAGGGTGGACTTGCCCGAGCCGCTCTTGCCGATGATGGCGATCACTTCGCCAGGTTCGACGTCCAGGCTGATGCCCTTGAGGACTTCGTTGTCGCCGAAGCGTTTCTTGACGTTATCAATGGCGATGAGCGGCATTGTATTTCCTTTCTAGAGACTGGCTGTACTTGGACAGCGGCCAGCAAAGCACGAAGTAGAAGGCGCCCACGATGGCAAACACCGTGAAGGGGCGGAAGGTGGCGTTGGTGATGACGGTGCCGGCCTTGGACA